>CAYMDD010000061.1:0-6011 GCA_964389045.1 uncultured Rickettsiales bacterium | reverse complement strand
CATCGTGCGCGATAACGGGCGCGGCATCCCGGTTGACCCGCACCCGAAATTCCCGAAGAAATCCGCGCTCGAAGTTATCCTGACTACGCTCCATTCGGGCGGCAAGTTCTCCGGCAAATCCTATGAAACCTCCGGCGGGTTGCACGGCGTGGGCATCTCCGTGGTCAACGCGCTGTCGGATGCGCTGGAAGTGGAAGTGGTGCGCAACAAAGCCATTTACACCCAGGCCTATTCGCAAGGCCATCCGACGACGAAACTGAAAACTGCCGGACAAGCGCCCAACCGGCGCGGCACGTCCATCGCCTTCCACCCCGACCCGGAAATCTTCGGCAAGCTCAAATTCAGGCCAGAGCGTCTTTATAAATTCGCCCGCTCGAAGGCCTATCTTTACCGCGGCGTGGAAATCCGCTGGAGCTGCCACCCTTCGCTGCTCGATGAAGGCAGCCCGATCCCGGCGGAAGATACGATCCATTTTCCGGGCGGTTTGAGCGATTTCTTGAACCAGCAGCTGGAAGGGCGCGAAAGCATCACATCGGAAGCTTTCACCGGGCAGGCCGATTTGCCCGGCGGCAAGGGGCGCATCGAATGGGCGGTGGCCTGGCCGGTGGATGAGGAGACTTACGTCAGCACCTATTGCAATACCGTCCCCACGCCGGACGGCGGCACGCATGAATCGGGTATGCGCGCGGCGCTTACCAAGGGTTTGCGCGCGTACGGGGAGCTGGTGGGCAATAAGAAAATCACCCAGGCAACGCCGGAGGATATGCTGGGCGGAGCGGTGATGATCCTGTCGCTTTTCCTGAAAGACCCGCAGTTCCAGGGGCAGACCAAGGGCAAGCTGGTAAGCACCGAGGCTTCCCGGCTGGTGGAAAGCGGCTTGCGCGATCATTTCGATCACTGGCTGCCGCGCTTCCCCGATGCTTCCGCCAAACTCCTGGCCGTGGTGATCGAACGCGCGGAGGAGCGCCTGCGCCGCAAGGCCGATAAGGAGGTAAGCCGCAAGGCCGTCACGCAGAAACTCCGTCTTCCCGGCAAGCTCGCCGATTGCGCGAGGAGCCACCAGAAGGGCACGGAGCTGTTCATCGTCGAGGGCGATTCGGCGGGAGGCTCGGCGAAGCAGGCGCGCGACCGGGAGACGCAGGCGGTGCTCCCCTTACGCGGTAAAATTCTAAACGTGGCCAGCGCTAGCCTCGATAAAATCAAGGCTAACCAGGAGCTGTCCGACCTGGTGTTGGCCTTGGGCTGCGGGTCGGGCAAGCATTTCGATGTGAAATCCCTGCGCTACGAGAAAATCGTCATCATGACGGATGCGGACGTGGACGGCGCGCACATCGCCTCCCTCCTCATGACGTTTTTCTACCAGGAAATGCCCGAACTCATCCGCGCCGGGCATCTCTTCATCGCCCAGCCGCCGCTCTACCGCATCACGCAAGGCACTACGACGCATTATGCCCAGGACGACAGAGATAAGGAGCGGCTGGTGAAAACTTTGGAGAAAAAACCAGGCAAGCTCGAGATCGGGCGCTTCAAAGGCTTAGGGGAAATGACGCCCGCGCAGCTTAAAGAAACCACCATGCAGGGCGCAGGCCGCGTGCTCTTGAAAGTGTCCATCAACGAGGAGGAAACGGGCGTGACGGCGGAGCGCGTCGATCAGCTGATGGGCAGAAAGCCGGAGCACCGCTTTAATTTCATCCAGGAACAGACCAAGCTCAAAGGCGGGGAAATCCTGGAGCAGCTGGATGTGTAGGCTGCAATGAAATTCCGCTTTCCGCGTTTCTCCCGCTGGAAACCGCACCGTAGCATCGCAGGCGATGATGCTCCTATCACCGACGCGGAGCGCGAATCATGGAAGGATGCGCTGCTCGAAAAGCTTAACCGCGAATATTACGATATTCATTTTTATGGCCCAACGCTCACCGTGCTGGCGGATAGTTTCCGCAGGCGGCCTCATCCCCAGCCCGTCGGCTCGCCGACTTCCCGCACCGTGATCGAAGAAGCGGTCGGGATGTTCGTGCGCGATATAAAAAGTCGGGAAGAGTACAAAGACATTCTCGTTACAGACGTTGCGGAGATTGTCCCGGCTGTGGAAGCGGCGGCGGAGGAAATCCGCTTGTTGCCGGAATTCAAATCCTCTCCCGGCAGATGGCATCACGTTATTCTGGAAGCCAGGAAAAAAGAGCGCGGCCATTCCTCCGGCCTGGCGGGTTAAAGCCGGTCTACGCCGGGCGATGAAAATCATTGCCGTTTGAAGGGCAAGCCGCTACCTCTTTCGCTTATGACAACCACCCCATCCGTCACCGGACTCATCACGGAAGCTTCCGGCGCGGCCATTCCCTTGGCTATCGTCCGCGCCGGTGAATATGCAGGCTTCGCCGCTGGCATCAAGCCGCATGTTCAGACCTGGCTGAAAAGCGTCCATTTCGGCGGCAAGCCTGGCCAGTACGCGCTGCTGCCGGGAGAAGGCGGCGCGTTCTCCGGCGTGCTGGCTGTGATCTCCGACCGCGACGATCCGTGGGCGTTCAGCCATTTGCCCGCAGGCCTGCCAGAAGGCCAATACCGCATCGAGCGCCTGCCCAAAGGGGCGGATGTAAACGCACTGGCCGTCGGCTGGGGCTTAGGCTGCTACCAGTTCTCGCGCTATAAAAAGCCCAAGCGTCTTGCCAGCCTGGCAATGCCCAGGGAAGCGGATGCTTCACGCGTCCAGGCATTTACGGGCGCCATCGGCATGGCGCGCAACCTGATTAATACGCCCGCCTCCGACCTGCACACCGAAGCGCTGGCCGATGCCGCCGCCGAGCTTGCCGGGCGCTACGGCGCGGCATGCCATATCTTGAAGGGCAAGCAGCTGACGGAGGAAAACTTCCCCGCCATTTACAGCGTCGGCAAAGGCAGCATCCACCCGCCCTGTCTGGCCGATCTACGCTGGGGGCGCGAAGACGCACCCAAAGTGACGCTGGTAGGAAAAGGCGTCTGCTTCGATACAGGGGGCTTAGACATCAAATCTTCCGCCAATATGCGCCTGATGAAGAAAGACATGGGCGGGGCGGCGGTCTGCATGGCGCTGGCTATGCTGGTGATGGAGCAAAAGCTCGACATCTCCTTGCGCGTGCTGCTGCCCATCGTGGAAAACGCTGTTTCCGCCACCGCCATGCGCCCCGGCGACGTGCTTTCCACGCGCAAAGGCGTGACGGTGGAAGTGGGCAATACCGACGCCGAAGGCAGGCTGATCCTCGCCGATGCGCTGTGGGAGGCAGCCTCCGAAACCCCCGATCTGCTCATCGACTGCGCCACCTTGACGGGAGCTGCCCGCGCAGCCTTAGGGCCGGAATTGCCCGCCTTCTTCACGCCGGACGATGCGCTGGCCGAGGAGCTGGTCAGGCATTCCGCCGCGCAAACCGACCCGCTTTACCGCCTGCCCCTATGGGAGAATTACCGCTCCCTGCTCGACAGCAAAGTGGCGGATTTGAGCAACGACCCCGAATCGCCGCTGGGCGGCGCTATCACGGCGGCGCTGTTCCTGCGCGAATTCACCAACAGCCATCCTTCATGGCTGCATATCGACATGATGGCCTGGAACACCAGAGCACTCCCAGGCCGCCCCATCGGCGGCGAGGCGCAAGGCGTGCGGGCGCTGTTTGCATTGCTGGAGGCACGGTACGGTTAGCAGAAGTCAACAGACTACCGCGAAAATCATTTATCGATTTTTATGTTGTAAAGGAAGCGTCACGCTTTACAATCGACAGTGCCGTTCTGGCTGTTTCTGCACTACTAATAAGTATTTCACCTAAGTATTTCACTATCAAACAAGGAATCATTATGCGTTCATTCATGAAGCGTTCTATCTTTACCATGCTGGTTTTCTGCGGGCTGGCGCCTGCAAAAGCGTATGCATATCCTATAGTTAATTTTACCACCTTCTGCTTTAACTACCAACAGCTTTGCAGCTCGAATTTGGAAACCGGTACGGGTACAGGCACGGGAGAAGGCGGCGGATTTATTTGCCCTAACCCCAATGCGCCTATCCAATTCAGCAATATATTCGCCACCCCTACGAATGACCCGTTTATTTTTACCATTGATTACAATAACCTCTTTGACCAAATGAAAGGGATACTGTGCAATTGCGAAGGCTACAGTAACTCCTATGCGATTCCCCTCCCCCCGCACGGAGTCGTGTATGGGACGTATAGTGTCACTACCTCTACTGAAATTTGCCCTATGCATCCGGGGAATATGAATGTAACAGTAACGCCTTAGTCCATCATTACTCGGGGTTTCTGCGCTTAACGCCGCCTCTCCGCTTTTAACGGGCGGAGAGGCGTTTTATGTAATAGCGGTTTTATACCCGCCACCGTTAATATTTTCATATCCTAATCTTTATGTTGACCAGACTATATATATAGCCTTCAACTTATTTTAAGCATTCAAAATTCCTAATTAAATTTTTATTCATGCGCGCCGTTGCCTTAAAGCCATCTCAGTCATCCGCCTCGCCTGACCACGCCCTTTCTTTCTGGCATGCGGTGGTCACGCGGGCGCTGGCGGAATTGCCGTATGATCTTTCCGCCCGGCAGATGGGGGTATTGCTCACCGTCTACCGGCGGGAGCCGCCGCACAGCATTAAAAACCTGGCCGAGTGCCTGCATATTTCCAAGCCCGCCGTGTGCCGGGCGGTGGACATGCTGGAGCGAATGCGGCTTCTCAAACGCGTGCGCGACGCGTCCGACAAGCGGAGCGTGCTGCTGCAACGGACGAACAAGGGCGCGGCTTACGTCAGTTCTCTGACGGATATCGTGCTCTCGACGTGGAGCGAGGGCGACCTAACGGATTGTTAAAGGATTTCCGCCTAGTATAGACGCCTTATGCCCGAGCAATTCTACATCTGCCGCGAAGGAGCGCGCGAAGGCCCGTTCGACCTGCTGGCCATGCTGCGGAAAATCCGCGGCGGCATGCTGCCGCCTTCGAGTTTAATCGCACGCTCGGAACATGAGCCGCCCGTGGCGGCGGCGGAAATTCCGGCGTTGATGCATTTTTTCCAGGAAGTGCGCCGCGAGCAGCAGGAACAGAGCGCGCCGTCGCTAAAGAAAGCACTCACCCACCAGATCGAAAACGCCGTGCAGATGGTCATGGCGGAGCCGGGCTTGTGCGCCATCGCCGGCGGCATCGTGCTGGTGACGTTCATGGTAAGCTTTATTTTCTACACTGTCCTAGGCGGCATAGGCGCTTTTGTCAGCGGCTGTTTCACCCTGTTTTTCCTGCAAAACCTTTTTATCGCCGTCACCTTGCGCCTAAACCGCGGCCAGCGCTTGAGCGCGTCATACCTTCAGGCCACCCTTACCCCGGCCTTGGGCGCGTTGACCCTCGGCTCGCTGCTGATGGCGCCGGTCGTGGCGGCAGGCTTGGCGCTGTTTGCCATACCGGGGCTGTTCATCATGAGCCTGCTCAGTTTCTTTCCGCTGGCGGCGGTTGACCGGGGTTTAGGCACCCTGCCTGCCCTCCGCGCCAGCATTCTTCAGGTGCGCTCCGCCACCACGCGGCAACGGCGGGTGCTGTTCATCATGCACTGCTTTTATCTGTGCAGCGCGGCGCTGATTCTGCCGATTCCGTTTTTGCTGCCCGTTTACGCAGTGGTGCTGGCCGATCTCTACGATCACAGCCTAATGGAAGCGTAAAAACTGCCTCCCGACTTCGTTCCGTATGCGTTATTATTTCCAATAGCTAGGAAAAAATTGCCTATTTTGCACAAAATTTTTCTTGTTAAGCCACGGTGTTTTTGCCAAAAAACGGGTATAAATAACCCATAAACGCATTTCCTTCCTTGCCAACTCGGCAAAACTTGCCTTCCTTAACCGCGTATTAACCTTTTTTCGGTAAATTTAGCCTTATCGAAAGGGAGAACACTGTCTATGGCCACGATGGTCGATTCGTTTAAAGGGCTGGGAAAGGTCAAGATCGCGCTGATGACGGCGGTGGCCATCGGCATGATCGGCTTTTTCGCGCTGATTGCGCTC
>CAYMDD010000060.1:0-8830 GCA_964389045.1 uncultured Rickettsiales bacterium | reverse complement strand
TTTCCATGTTCCTGAACTGCCGCAAGGTCAGATGGAGCACGTAAATATTGTGTTCAAGCTTCTGCCAGCGGTCGCAGGCAAACAGATAGAGCGTCCGGCCCAGCTTTAAATGCAGGCACGCGCCGCTGCGCGTCCCCAGCGCCTGACGTGTGCGCGGATTGCTGATATTCTGCATATCGGTGTAGAGGGTTGCGGCTTGCGGGTCGAGCGGCGTAATCTCGTCATTAAGAAAAGCGAGGGTTTCCTCCAGGGTAATGCTGCCGGAAAACCCGCTGTCGGAGCGTTGGCGCAGCCGCGGCGTCGCGGGAAACTCTGCCGGCCACTGTAGCGGCGTATCGAAACTTAACTGTGCCATACCATCTCAAAATTACAAGCCATACCCTGGCTATTTGACGCATTGCGGCATCGAATGCAAGCCTTAGGTCGATTGATTGCTTGAAACTATCTTCAAAACATTGCATGCGTTGATGAAAATGGGAAATGCAATGTCCCTCGTACTCGCTGTCGATACTGCCTGCGGTTCTTGTAGCGTGGCCTTGCTGGAAGGCGTCACGCTGAAAGCGCGCATCCATGAGCAGGCGGCTTCCGGCCAGGCGGCGCTTCTGGTGCCGATGATGGAACAGGCGCTCCGTAAGGCGCGCGCCGCTTATAAAGACCTTGCTTGCATTATCTCCACGGTGGGGCCGGGCGGGTTTACCGGCGTGCGCATCGGGTTGAGCACTACCCGCGCGGCGGGGCTTGCCGCAGCCGTGCCGGTATCCGGCGTCACCACGCTGGCCTGCATGGCCTATGCCGCAGCCAAAGCGTACCGCGTGCCTGCGATCCTTGCGCTGTTGAACGCCGGCAAGGGAGAGGCTTATTTTCAGATATTCTCCGTGCAGGGGGGCTTAAAGCCCTTAACGGAAGCGGGAGTGGGCGATTCCCGCGTCATCGAGGAAGCGGCGCGAGGCTACGATTGCCTGGCCGTCGGCTATGTGGAGATTTTAAGCGCAGGCAGCATCGCCTCGGTGGATGCCGTGCGCGCATCCAACGCCGAGTGGGCTGCAAGGCTTGCGCTGGAATGCCCCGATTTGTGCGTGGCGCCCGAGCCGCTTTACATCCGCCCGCCGGATGCGGTGCCGTCCAGGCTTGCATCTGCGCGCGCTTAAGCTATCATTGCGGCTGCCCTTATTCCCAAAAGGAGAATGACCATGCGCTTCCGCCTTTTTTCCGCCGCTGCCTTGAGCCTGACGCTGATCCTTGCCGCTTGCCAGGAACCGGCGGGCATCGCGCCGTTTTCCGCGCCATCGTTTGCCCAAAGCACGCCGATTCAGCTGGATGTGGCCATCATTGAGGTGATTGATGAATACCAGCCGCCGATGAAAAGCCCGAATGTCGATCAGTTCTTCGCCGTCACCCCCGCCGAGGCGGTGCGCTCCTGGGCGCGCGACCGGTTGCGGAATGTCGGCGGCACCCGCACCCTCCAGGTAGTCATCAAGGATGCAAGCGTGGTTCAGAAGAATCTGCCGACCGCCAAAGGCATGCAGGGCGCTTTCCGCGACGATCAGGCCGAACGGTACGATGCGCGGCTGGAAGTGGAGCTGCGCATTTACGGTACGGGCGCGATGTCGGAAGCCAATATCAGCACTGTGGCCACGCGTTCGCTCTCGGTGAGCGAAAAAGCCAGCCTCGCCGACCGCGAGCGCGCCTTCCAGACCATCCTTAACGATTTGATGGCATCGATCAACGCAGAGCTGGAAAAGAACATTTACCAGTATTTCGGGCAGTACATCTCGTATGCGCCCGTGCAATAAGGCATTGGTGATTAGGCATTAGGGATTAGACGTTAAGGAAGCCATTGGAATAAGCAATAAAGCAGAATCATTTTTACAGAATTGATTTTTTCTCTAATGCCTGATCCCTAATGCCTTGAGCTACTATGCAAATCTACCTCCCCATTGCTGAACTCGCCGTAAACATCTGGGCGATTTTGAGCTTAGGCGTGGTGACAGGGGTGCTTTCCGGCATGCTGGGCGTGGGCGGCGGGTTTTTGATGACACCGCTGCTGATCTTCATCGGCGTGCCGCCCGCAGTGGCTGTGGCCACGTCCGCCAACCAGATCATCGCTTCCTCGGTGTCCGGCTTCATGACGTACTGGCGGCGGCAAAGCGTCGATTTCAAAATGGGCTGGTTTTTGCTGGCGGGCGGCATCGTCGGCTCGTCGCTGGGCGTGATTCTCTTCCGCTGGCTCAAGGCCAGCGGGCAAATCGATGTGATTATCTCTTTAACCTATGTAGTGTTCTTAAGCCTGGTGGGCGGGATCATGGCCAGGGAGAGCTGGCATACGCTACGCGGCGGCTCCAAGCCGGCGCACGTATCGTCCCGCTGGCGGCGTATCGGCGAAAGGCTGCCGCTTAAAACGCCGTTTCCGCGCTCGAAGCTGGAAATAAGCGCGCTGCTGCCGCTCGGCATCGGGGTGATCGTAGGGGTGCTGGTATCGATGATGGGCATTGGCGGCGGGTTTTTCCTGATCCCGGCGATGATTTATGTGCTGGGCATGCCTGCATCCGTAGTCATCGGCACCAGCCTGTTCCAGATCATCTTCATCACCGCCAATGTCACACTCCTTCAGGCCATCACCACGCAAACCGTGGATATCGTGCTGGCGGTTCTGCTGCTTTGCGGATCGGCGATCGGGGCGCAGGTAGGGTTGAAGCTCGGCTCTAAAGTGTCGCCGGAGAAGCTGCGCGCATTGCTTGCCGTCATTGTGCTGGCGGTGGCGATCCGGCTGGCATCCGGACTGCTGGTGCCGCCGGAGAGCATCTACATGGTGAGCGTTCGTCCGTGAAGCGCGCGCTATTCATCTTTTTTCTTCTGCTTGCGCCTTGCCACGCGCAAGCGATGGAAAACCCGCTGATCGCCGATCTTTCCGCGTATTCCATCCGCATCGATAGCGGTTTCACCGGCACACGCCTGCTTCTTTTCGGCGCAAGGGCGGAAGGCGGCGATGTGGTGGTGGTGATAAGAGGCCCGGATAAAGCGTTCGATATCCGCAAGAAAGAGCGGGTAGGCGGCATGTGGGTCAACCGGCAATCCGTGGTGCTGGATAAAGTTCCGTTTTTCTATGCCGCCGCCAGCAGCAAGCCTCTCGAGCGTATCCGCTCTGGAGGACTGTTTACCGGGCGTAATATCGGCGACGAAGGCGTGCTTGCACGCGCAGGCATGAAAGCGCGTGCAGGGATTGATATGCGCGAATTCATGCAAGCCTTTCTCGACCAGCAGCGTCTGCGGCGGCTTTATGCCCCTGACATCCGCCTGCAATTCATGGGGGAGACGCTTTTTAAAGCCAGCATCGACTTCCCCGATATCATCGCGGAAGGAAAATATACGGCGGAAACCTACCTCTTCAGCGAAGGCGCGCTGATCGGAATGCAGGCGGTGCCGATCTTAGTTGAGAAAACCGGTCTGGATGCGTTCGTGCACAGAGCCGCCCACCGTGCTCCGCTGCTTTACGGACTGGCCGCCATTGCCATTGCGGTTGGCGTCGGCTGGGCAGCCAGTCGCGCGTTCGAGAAAATTTAACACGAAAGGCTTCGCTTATGGATTCTCGCCCGTCCCCGCCGTTCCGGCCAGCCAAATACCTGGTGTGCGTCAGCGATACCGCCGAAGCGCGCGTCGCCCTCAAGCTCGCCTGCCTGAAAGCACGCGGCAGCGCCGGGCTGGTGGAGATGCTGCATGTAATTCCCCCGGCGGATTTCCAAACCCTCTCCAGCGTGGCGGATATTATCCGCGAGGAGCAGCGCGGGGAAGCCGAAGGCTTCATGAGCCGCATAGCCGAAGAAGCGAATGCCGTCTGCGGCATCCTTCCGCGCATGCTGATCCGTGAAGGCCAGATAGGAGAAGGAATATTGGCCGCACTCGAAAGCGATGCGGAAATCGACATGCTGGTGCTCGGCGCCGCCGAAAACGCCAAAGGCAAAGGCACGCTGATCGCCTGGCTCGCGCAGCAACTGGGCGGAAAGCTGCAAGTTCCCCTTCTCCTGGTGCCGGGGAATTTGACGGATCAGCAGTTGTTGGCGCTGGTGTAAGTAGGATTGATGAGTGTTGGGTTACGAGTGATGACAAGAAAAAAAGCTTGCATTTCCCTGACCATCACCCGTACTCCACCCGCACCAGATACAGCCCTTGCGGCGGCGCGGTCGGCCCGGCGGCTTTGCGGTCGCGCGCTGCCAGCGCTTGGGCAATATGTTCAGGCCGCCATTTGCCATTCCCCACCAGTTTCAGGCTTCCGGCCATGATTCGCACCTGGTGATGCAGGAAGGAGCGCGCCTCCACATGCAGGTGAATTTCATCGCCGTTTCGCTGCACATCCAATCGTCTTAATGTTTTGGCCGCCGATTTGGCCTGGCACTGGCTGTCGCGGAAACTGGTGAAATCATGCTGGCCGATCAGCAGCCCTGCCGCGTTCCGCATGGCGTCCGCATCGAGCGGCTCAACCACATGCCAGACCCTGCCCGCCTCCAGTGCGGGCGGGGCGCGGCGGTTTAAAATGCGGTAAAGATAGGTTCTGCCGGTGGCGGAAAAGCGCGCGTGGAAATTATCCTCCACCGCTTCCGCATGGGTGATGCTGACGACATGGCGGGGCAGGGCGGTGTGCAGGTGAAAATTGACGCCCATCATCACTCGGTAAGGGTCGTGCTCGCGCGGTAAGTCTACATGCGCAACCTGCCCTTTCGCGTGCACGCCCGCATCCGTCCTTCCGGCGCCCACGACTTCCGCGCGCACGCCGCAAAAGCGCTCCAGAGCATCCTCGATTGCTTCCTGTATACTGGGGCCATGCGCCTGGCATTGCCAACCCTGATAGGCGCTGCCGTCGTATTCGAGGGTGAGTTTGTAGCGCACCGGGGTAATCTGTCGTTTGTCGATGGTTGTCTGTCGTTAAGCGATAATATATGCAGCCACCGGTAAATGACCAACTACCGGCTCATCTCCAGCATGCGTTCCAGCGGTTTTCTGGCTTTATCCATTAGCTCTTTGGGAAGCGTCAGTTCAGGCTGCCTGTCGCGCATGCAGAGGTAGAGCTTCTCCAGCGTATTCATCTTCATATACGGGCAGTTGTTGCACGATACGCATGCGCCTCCTTCCATACCCGGCACGGCGATGAATCGGCTGCCGGGTGATTTCTCCTTCATGGCGTGGAAAATGCCCGGCTCGGTGAGCACGATAAACGCTTCGCCCGGATGCTCCGCCGTGAAGCGGATCAGGCTTGAAGTCGAGCCGGTATGCTCGGCGTGCCTGAGCAAGGCTTCTGGGCATTCGGGATGGGCGATCACATGCGCGTCCGGGTGGCGCTGAATGAGCTTCACCAGCTCTTGCTCCGAGAACCGCTCATGCACCATGCACGAGCCGTCCCACAGCAGCATCGGCCTGCCGGTTTTCTTGATTAGGTACGCGCCCAGATATTTATCCGGCGCGAAAATGATGGGCTGTTCTTCCGGGATTTGCTTCAAGATAGCCTCTGCATTCGTGGAGGTGACGATGATGTCCGAAAGCGCCTTCACCTCCGCCGAGCAGTTGATGTAGGTTACGACCAGATGGCCGGGATGCGTGGCTTTAAAGCGCGCGAACGCTTCCGGCGGACAGGAGCTTTCGAGCGAGCAACCGGCGGCAAGGTCGGGCAGCAGCACGGTTTTCTCCGGGTTGAGGATTTTTGCGCCTTCCGCCATGAAGCGCACCCCGCAAAAAACGATGGTATCGGCTTGCGTTGCGGCGGCGCGGCGCGCCAGGTCGAGCGAGTCGCCGATATGGTCGGCGATGTCCTGGATGTCGTCATCCTGATAATAATGCGCGAGGATAACGGCGTTCAGCACTTTTTTCAAACGCAGGATTTCCTCTTCAAGCGCAATTCCGCGCGGGATGGAAGGCAGCGGTGAAGCGGATGAGGGAATAAAGCCAATGTTCGACATAAGGAAAAGCAACCGCGCTGAACCCGCCATTCCCGCGTGGGCGGGAATGACATGAGTGAGTTTTAATTTTTCAGCGGCATAAATGAAAATTCGACCCTTAAAAGATAATATGGATAAGGCTACTCTAGTTTACAAATTCCATCTGCGGCAGGCGGTGCTCGTGGGTCAGCGGCCTGTCCATCAGCGCCGCGATTGCCTCGTCGACGCTAAGTTCGCCGTTTAGGATGCGGTGCACGGTTTCGCAGATCGGCATATCGATCCCGTGCTTCCGCGCGAGCTTGACAGCCGACTCCACCGTTACCGCCCCTTCGATCACGCCGCGGCCTTCGCCGGCAATGACTTCCTTTACCGCTCCGCCGCGGCTTAAAGAGATCCCGAAGCCGGTATTGCGCGATTGCGTGCTGGAGCAGGTAAGGATCAAATCGCCCAAGCCGGAAAGCCCGGTGAGCGTCTCGTATTTACCGCCCTTGGCTACGCAGAGCCGCGCCATCTCGGCAAAGCCCCGCGTGATGAGGCCGGCGCGCGCATTTTCGCCCAGCTCCTTGCCGATGGCGATGCCGCAGGCAATGGCGATGACGTTTTTCACCGCCCCGCCGATCTGTGTGCCGGTAATGTCATCCGTTAAATACGGACGGAAAAGCTTTCCTCCGACCGCATAAAGGATGCGTTCGGCCATCTCCGAATCGGCGCAGGCGATGGTGGTGGCGGTCGGCTGGCCGCGTGCGGTCTCAGAGGCGAAGTTGGGGCCGGAGAGCACCGCCAGCGGATTCTTTGGCAGCACGCTGGCCACCACCTCGCTCATAAGTAAGAGGCTGCCGCGTTCAATGCCCTTGCTGCCGAGCATGATGGGCACGTTGGACGGGATCAGATCCGATACGGCGATGCACGCCGAGCGCATGCAGTGCGACGGCACGGCAATAATCACCAGGTCGCTGTCGCACACTTCGCGTAAATCATCCGTTGCTTCGATGGCGGGGTCAAGGAATACATCGGGCAGGTAGATTTCGTTGATGCGTTTTTTGCCGATCGCCGCGATGACGTTAGCGTTGCGTGTGCCGAGCTTCACGGCGCTTCCTGCGCGATTTGCCACTACCGCCAGCGCCGTGCCCCAACCGCCGCCGCCGATGACGCCGACCTTGGGTTGGGCTTTCATCGCCTTGAATCCTGCATTCGTTTCAACTTTAAGTGCGCTGGTCTGTTGGCGCCGGAGGCAGTTTCGCGGGATTCCACGCTTCGTTGAACACGCAAATCACCTGTTTGCCGTGCCGCAGCGTCATGCGCTGCGAAACCCGCTCCACCACAATATAATTGCCGCGGGTGCGGTAATTGATGAGCGCTTCCTCGTTGTCGCGGTTGACGGTGAAAAAGGCGGGGACATCGGCATTTTTATCGCGGAATTCGAAATACGTAAACTGCCCGTCGTCAAAAATACGGATCGGCGCCACTTCCTCCGGGCCGCTGATGGTGTAACGGAAATTATACTTGTCCGGTTCATTCACTAAATCAGGAATCGGCACGGAGTCGAGGTAATGGCGGACGACGCCGTTTCCTTCCATCGTTCCGTCCTGGCCGGGGTAGATGAAGCGCATGATGAATGTCATCTGCGGGTCGTCGATGCTGCCGGCTTCGCGGGCACTAAGCTCGAAAAGATACATGCGCTCGTTGGTAATCAGCGTCATGTTGGTGGTGGCGTCGCGGTCGAGCGGCTTCAGGAACATCATGGAGCCGACGGGATTAATCATCCACGAAGTCGAATCGCCCATGGAGATGGTCTGTATCCTTTCGCCTTCCGAAAACTGGATTGCCGATTGAAAACCGTAGTGCCCGACAAAGCGGAATACTTCATCGGGCTGGTACATGATCGTGCGTACGCGGTGATCGATTTTCATCGAGCGCGACTCGCGCGCGGCATGGGCGGGCGCGGCATGCGCGAGTATGAGTGCGCAAAGCGGGGTAAGGAGAGAAAATGTGCGGATCGGGGAAGCCATACCTATAATTCTTTATGGTTCTTAAAACTTCAAGATTCCTGCAATCGTCTTGTTTGGTAACGGGTTACCGTAAATTCAAGCGGCGGGAGAGTTCCATCCTTTAACTGATCTATCGTAATATCTGAAAAACGGAAAGCGATATTTGCCAGCATGCGTGTTTTTTTACGCTCCATGGCCGATTCCACTATCGCATCGTATTCCACTTCGATTTCATTCTCATCGTCGGCATTCGAGGCCGGACGCACATCGAGGATTTCCACCGTGCGGTTGGAATGGCGCTGGTAGAGCGCTATCGGACTGGAAGTGTTCTGCGGGTCCATCAGCTGTTGATATTCCTCGAATACCTCCGGCGTGCTTTGCGTGCGAATGGCGTTGGCGTTGCGGTCGATGGTGAGCACGTTATAGTTTTCGCGGAACTTCACGTAATTGGAGGCAAGGTACGTCTTAAGAAGATAGTTGGTATCTTCCGTGCGCTTGCCGAGGCGCTGGATGGAAGGCAAATCCTCCACGATGTCTTGCGTATTGTAAATAAAAGGCATTTTCTCCTCCAGGGGGAGGATAAGCTTGATGTCGATGAGCGCCACTAGCATGATTAGCAGGGAAAGCATCGTCATGCCCAGGTAGAGATAACGGTCGCTTAAAGGATCGCTGTAGAGGATATGGTATTGCTCGCGCGCCGCGCGGTAATACTCACCGCTCTTGATCTTTTCTGCAAGATCGTAGTCTTCGTGCTGCGGTGTAGACTCTTGCGGCGGCATATAGTATGGAAAAAACGGTTCTTGCAGTTGTCGGATATCCAAGCAGGCAGTATACGGTATTTCATTTAATTTAGATTGAAGAAAATGCAAATATTGTCCTCCTCATTGGCTGTTTATCTGGATATGGGCGGCTATGCGC
>CAYMDD010000059.1:6916-8913 GCA_964389045.1 uncultured Rickettsiales bacterium | reverse complement strand
GTGCGCACCTGCACCAATCCGGTCATCGGCAGACCGTCATCCATCTTAGCGTCGATGCTCTGCGCATCGATGGGGTTGAGCGCCCTGCCGTTACCGGACGATCCGGTATGCGTGCCGCCGCCGTCGGCCAGGTCAGTAGGCCCCGAGATAATCTGATAATAATTGATTCCGCTCTTATTATACGTCACTACGCTGTTGCCCGTGCCGTATTTCGCCGCCGGCAAAATGGTTCGTACGGCAGCCACATTAGCCGCAACGGTGCATGTGCCAGCATTCAGACTACCGTCTGCCCCGATGAATGAGCCTTTGATGAATGCCGCTCTGCTTAAATCATTCCAGAACAGCGCCGTTTCGCCGCATGTGGCACCGGAGGTGCCGGGAGTGCATGTGTCGCACGACTCGACCAACCCATTGCCGTCACCCCTGCCTGTGCCGCCTGTCCGCGTAGCCAGCCCGTTACTGGAGGCGACCGTATTAGGGACATCGCCGGGCAGAAAGCCGTATTTCATCTCGAATGTGCTTGACGCCAGCTGGAACGACTCGATCTGCGTGATTTGCGACCGCACCGTGGCCGCCTTAATTAACTCGCGCCCACCCAGCACACCGCCTGCCAGCAGGCCGATGATGACCAGCACGATCGCCAGCTCTATCAGCGTGAAGGCGGAATTGTTTTCAGCGGGTTGATTTAATCGCGTGGTATAATCCATGAAAGGCAATCTAAAATGAAGTCTTTAATTTTTTATTAATCATGTATAATATTTTTATGGTAAGGATTATCGGCATACCAGCGCTTCCCGGTATATCAGCACTCCCTCTTTAAGCGGCGCAATGCGCGGCAGCGTCACCCGGCACACGCGCCCGTCTTTATCCTTCAGGTGCAGCGCAGAAGGGCGCGTCAGCTCCGCCTGGATGCGACCAGAGGCATCCGTGGCCGCCTGTTCCTTGCTTTCCTGGATGATTGCATCTTTAAGCGGTGCGCCGTCCGGCGTGACGATCTTGCCGACTACCACCGAAAAACGGTTTACCTCCCAGGCCAGCTTGGCGACGTTGCCGGGATAAAGGGTGACGTTCCGTTCCACGGCGTCGTAATCGTCTAGCGCGCCGCCCTCGGGCTTTACATGCACGCGGTAGGTGTGGAACGGGCTTAAATAAAGCGCCTGCCGCTTGCCGACGCGCACGCGGGCGCGGGATACGCCGTTTACAACCACTTCCAGCATAGCGCCTGCCGCGTCGCCTTTGGTTTCCACGATTACGGCGGCGCGGTCGTTCTCATCGCCGCCGACGTGGACGTCTCCTTCCAGCTGCGCGGTATTGACAGCAAAACCGCCCGCATAGGCGGTCTGCGCGCCGCCTTCGCCCACCGATTGCTGCAGGCTGCCCTGCACGCGGCCAAAGGCGTTCCGCCAATCGGCATCGACGCTGACGCCGCGGTTGTCGCTGTCGGCTTGCACGCCTGCGCCGTAGCGGAGCGTCTCGCTGGGCGTAATACGCCCGCGCCACAGGCGCGCGGCGCCGAGCATGCCCTGGCTGCCGCCGCCTGCCGTGCCGGTGATGCCGTATTCATTTAAACGGCGCGAGAAGCGCAGCAGCGCCGCGCTTTCGTTCCTGCCGTTGGTGCGCGCGGCGTCCAGGCTTAGTCCCAGCTCGCTTTCGCCCAGCTGCCACAGCCTCCATTCGGGGACTCCGAGCGCGGGCTGCCGGGGCTTGTAGAAAAACTGCCGCGCACGCCCAGCGTCAGCGGCGGACTCAGCGCAAACCTTCGTTGGAGAGCGCCGATTGCAGGTTCAGCTTGGCTTCGCCGTAAGCATAAACGGACTGGCTCGAAAGCGTGTAGCCGGGCGTGCCGCTGCCAACGCCGCTTACCGCACCGGTCAAGGCGGTGACGGAGGAAAAACGCCGCTCCGGCAGCGGCAGGTAGCGGGAGCCTTGATTTTCCATCACTAAGAGATAGCGCGGGTGGATGAACAACTCCACGCTTAAGACGCTCTCGTTAAAGA
>CAYMDD010000059.1:4055-6906 GCA_964389045.1 uncultured Rickettsiales bacterium | reverse complement strand
GCTTCAGCTCGCCGCAGCCTTCGCGCTGGTTTGGCCTGCATACCAGCCCGTCATGCCAGTCGAGCGGATTGGCGAGCGCCGCGCCGACTTCCGCCTCATCGGCAAGCGAAGGGATTGCTTTCAGCAATGCTTCCGGGTCGTCGAAGGCGATGGCATCGGGGGTGACATGCGCGTCGAAGCTGCCCAGGCTTGCGCCGCCGAGCGCTACGTTGACCCGCATTTTGCGCGCTTGCGACAGGATGCTGAACGCTTCCGGCGGCCCTTCGCGCAACCGTAGCTCCGCCCAAGCAGGTGCGCTGTACGTGAGCAAAATAAGCAGTACGATTGCACTGTACACAGCTGGGCGTATATAGCCCATAAGACTCTATCAAAAGTTGAATTATTTTTTAATAACTACAACTTTTTACTTAATTTAGCGTAAGCCAGGGCTTAATTAGGGGTTAACAGCAGCGTGACAGTGCCGGTGTATGTGCCCGCCAGTGCCGCCGTCATCGCCGCCTGGGTGATTTTCAAGGTAAGGCGCGCGTTCGGGCCGGTCAACGCGCAGGTGCTGCTTAAGACATTGCCGTGAAGCTGCCCGGTCAGCTTGACGCCGCTGGAAAGCTCGCTGCCCAGCGCACCGCCCAGATTGCCGATGCCCGCATCGTCCCAGTGAAGCATGTAGGCCAGCGTGTTGGCGCCGCTGGTGAGCGTAAAGCCGCCCGCACCGGTGGCGGTAATCGCGTACCCGCCGGGCGGGATGACATCCAGGCTGTAAATGCAGATATCGATATGAGCGGACGGCGCGGGCAATCCCAGCGACCAGGTGCCGAGGTTGAAATCCGAAATGTTGGTGATCCGCATGGCCACTGCCGCGCATGCGCTTTGCAGGGGAAAGAACCACCCGAAGCTGAGTGCAGCAATCCAGCACATCCGCTGCCTGGCTGTGACAAAATCCATGCGATACGCCTCTATGGTGATTGATATCAACCTAAGAGCGTTTTATAAATTATAAAACTTAATTAAAAGTTGCAGATTCAGACAGCTTTACGCCCGATGAACCACATGGCGCGCAGCTTTTTCGCATCGCGGAAATAGCGCTTCTCGATGGCAACGCCGCGAGAGGCAAGCATGTGCTTCAGGTTTTCCTCGCCGATATAAACGCCGCTCCACATATCCTGGTTGTGGCGCGCGTAGGGTTTGGTTTCCCCGGCGCGGGTGTGCAGCGAATGATCCTCGAAATTTTCCGTGCGGTCGGGGCGGCTCAAATCGCCGTGGATGTAGTCCTCGCAATTGACCTGTACGGCGAGGATGCCGCCGGGCTTTAAGATGCGGCACATTTCATCGAAGGCGGTGGTGTATTTCGCCAGCGATTCGATGTGCTGCACCACGGCGTTGGAAAACACCATCGACGCGCATGCGCCGGGCAGTTTGGTGCGCCCTTGCGCATCGAGCGGGAACAGGTCGTCTTTCGTCTCCGGCACCAGCCTTGCGCAATGGCCGAGCATGGTTTCGGAGATATCGATGCCGCCCACGCGGTAGCCCTCTTCCACCAGCGCTTTCAGAATCCGCCCCGCGCCGCAGCCGTACTCGACGATGTAGGCGTTTTCTTTCGCATCGGGAAGCTCCGGCATCAGCGGTTTCAGGTGCTCTTCATACAGGCGCACGCCTTTTTTGAAGAAAAGCTCCAAATGCCCGTCGGAGAAATCATCCGCCGCCGCGTCGCTCATCTCCACGCTGGTCATGATAGCGTTCAGCGGGTTCTCCCGCGCCTTTTCCTCCCACGTGTTCCGCGACCAATGTTCAGGAATCACCAGCGTTTTCGGGGCGGAAGCATTCATGGCGTTTTCCTTGATCTAAGGGGTTATTTCGCTTTGCGGCCAACGACCCAGATGGCGCGCAGCTTTTTCGGGTTATGGTAATAAACGCGCTCCACGGCAACGCCGTGGCCTTGCAGCGTGGCTTTTAGGCGCTCATACCCGATATAGACGCCGCTCCAGGTGGTCTGTGCGTGTTTGGTATACGGCGCGCGCTCGCCGGCGCGGGTGTGCAGCGAATGATCCTCGAAATTTTCCGTGCGGTCGGGCTTGTTGAAGTCCCCGCCCACGAAATCCTCGCAATTGACCTGTACGGCGAGGATGCCGCTTGGCTTTAAGATGCGGCACATTTCATCGAAGGCGGTGGTGTATTTCGCCAGCGATTCGATGTGCTGCACCACCGCATACGAGTAAACGAGCGAGGCGGATGCGTTCGGCAGGCCGATTTTCCCCTTGGCGTCGAGCAGGTAAAGATTGCCCTTCATCTCCGGCACCAAACGCTCGCAATGCCCCAGCATGGTCTGGGAGATATCCACGCCCCCGCACGCATAGCCTGCATCCACCACCGACCGTAAGATGCGCCCCGCGCCGCAGCCGTACTCGACGATGTAGGCGTTTTCCTTGGCATCGGGGAGAATGCCCAGCAACGGCTGCACATGCGCGGCAAAGAGCGCGCTGCCTTTGGCAAAAAACTTCTCCAAATGCTCAGGCGAAAACTCTTCCGTGCCCGCATCGAGCATTTCTTCCGTGGTCATGATGGCATGGAGCGGATTTTCACGGGCTTTTTCCTCCCAGCTGTTTTCGTGCCAGTGGTCGGGGATGGGCTTTGCTTTGGCCATACGAGCGCTTTAACATGCAGTTTTTGTTTTAAGCTTTACTCCATAGCAAGCCTGCACCGCCGTGACAACCGCTAATCCTTGCCAGGGCGTCAGGATGGCTTTACGCTCCAACGCCGCATGAATACCCCGTTTCCCCCCCTTATCCGCGTCATTGTCGTCAATTACAACGGCGGCGAGCATCTGGCGCGCTGCTTGAACGCGCTGGCGGCGCAAACG
>CAYMDD010000059.1:2425-4038 GCA_964389045.1 uncultured Rickettsiales bacterium | reverse complement strand
TGCCGATTTCGAAGCCGTGATTGTGGACAATGCCTCCACCGATCTGTCAGCGGAAACCACTGCCTTGCCCGATGTGCGGTTCCGCTGGCTTAAGCTGGAATCGAACCTGGGCTTCGCCGCAGGCAACAACCGCGGCGCAGCGGGAGCCGGAACGGAATGGATCGTAACCTTGAACCCGGATGCTTTCCCGCATATCGACTGGCTGGAGGAATTGATGAGCGCAGCGGATAAGCACCCCGCCTTCGCCATGATCGGCTCGGCGCAACTGCGCGACGGCGCGCCCGGCATACTCGACGGATGCGGGGATTGCTATTTCGCCGCAGGCGTGCCCTGGCGGGGAGGATACGGGCATCCCGCGCACGCGCTGCCGGCGGCGGGCGAATGCTTCTGCCCCTGCGCCGCCGCGGCGGCGTACCGGACGGCGGCGTTCGTGAGAGCGGGCGGGTTCGACGAGCGGTTTTTCTGCTATTGCGAGGATGTGGATTTAGGCTTCCGCCTGCGCCTGATGGGCGAGCGGGCGCTATTTACGCCCAACGCGAAAGTCAGCCATATCAGTTCCGGCATTACCGGAGGAAACTCATATTTCACGCGTTATCACGGTGCGCGGAATCGGCTGTGGGTCTTCGTAAAAAACATGCCCAGCGGATTATTGTGGCCGATGCTGCCCGTGCATTTATTCATCTCCGTGCCGCTGCTCGGCCAAGCTTTCCTTTGCGGGTACGGCAAACCGGCGCTCCAAGGCTTTTACGACGCGCTGAAAGGCCTGCCTGCAATTCTTGCCGCGCGGCGGGAATTGCAGGGCGGACGCACTGCCTCCACCGCCGCGATTGCCCGAGCGCTCACCTGGTCGCCCCTGAAGGCTTTTCGCTACGCGCACGATGTGCGTGTTTTGCCGGAGGCGGGTTGATGCATTACCTCGTCACGGGCGGCTGCGGATTTATCGGCGCTCATCTCTGCCGCGCGCTGGTCGCGCAAGGCCATACGCTTACGATTATTGACGATTTTTCCACCGGCCTGCAGCAAAACGCAGTCAATGGCGCGCGGCTCATCGAGAGCGACATATGCAACCGGCAGGCCATGCGCGAGGCGCTTGAAGGCGCAGACGGATGCTTTCACCTGGCCGCCATCGCCTCCGTGCAGCGCTCGGTGGAGGAATGGGAGCGCACCCATGCGGTGAATTCAGGCGCCGCCGTGCAGCTTTTCTCGCTGGCGCGGGAGGCGCGGATCCCGGTGGTCTATGCGTCTTCCGCCGCCGTTTACGGCAATCTGGGCGCGGTGGCGGAGGAAACCTCCCCGCCTTCTCCGTTCAGCGCGTACGGCGCGGATAAGCTCGGCTGTGAGTTGCATGCGAAAGTCGCTTCTTCCGTGCACGGAGTGCCTACTACGGGCCTGCGGTTTTTCAACGTGTACGGCCCGGGACAGGATCCGCATTCTCCCTACAGCGGCGTCATCTCAATCTTCGCCGAGTGCTTGAGGCAAGGCTTGCCGCTTATCCTCCACGGTGACGGCGGGCAAATGCGGGATTTCATCTACGTGGCGGATGTGACAAATGCGCTGGTGCTCGCCATGCAAAAGCTTCATGCAGGACAAAATAGCGGCGCGGTGTTCAATGT
>CAYMDD010000059.1:0-2415 GCA_964389045.1 uncultured Rickettsiales bacterium | reverse complement strand
CGGCCCACCTGCGGCTGCTGCCCCGCTTCAGTGCCATCAACCGGCTGGCGGAAACGATGGCGAAGGCGGCGCAGGTTGCGCTTAAGCGTGAATACACGGCAATGCCGCCGGGCAGCCTGATTTTTTCGCAAGGCAGCCCGGCGCTGGCTGAAAAGGGCTTGGGTTTCCGCGCGCAAACTACGCTGAAAGAAGGCTTGCATCGTACTTATGCCAGTTTTTCCGCCGGGTAAACGAAGGGCATTCCGTTCAAAATCCCCTTGCAGATTACGTCCAGCCCGGGATCGGCGCCGGGGAGCAGGTCGTCCAGCGAGCGAACCGTCAGGCGGCATTGCGGCCAGTCCTGCCCCGGCGCCACCGATTGCAGCGGAATCATCCGCCGCAGGAAGAAATGATACGCGTAGGTAAGCGCCCGCTTGCGGATGCTTTCCTGCAGGCGACCGGCAAAGGGCAAACAGTTTAGAAACTTTTCGTATTCGTCCGCGCTGGCCGCGTCGTAAGAGAAGCCCTTGCCGCGGATCCAGGCGTCCCCGGCCACCACGACCGGTACGCCGATGCTTGCCAGCTCAATCCCCATCTTGGTGCTGTAGATCAGCGCCGCGTTGGCGCGCTCGGCCAGCGCATAAGTATTAGCCTTGTGCTCCGCGCCCAACACTCGGATATGGGCGGGCAACTGCGGGAAATGGCGCACAATCACCTCCTTCATGCGCACGCGCGAAGGCGGAGCGCCGTTCAGCTCCGCCGGGTGCACGCGGATAATCAGCGGCAGCTCAGGCCGGTTTAGGAAATGGCGGATGGTGCTCACTACCCAGGCTTCCTGCGTGGCAAAGGCGTTGCTTACGTAATGTATGCGCGCATCCCAGGCCACGCTGGTCAGGAGCAGGGCGAACGGCTTGGCTGGGTCGAGCAACAGTTCTTCCATCACTGGCGCGAAACCCGCCGTATTGCCGCGCTGGAAGGAAATCCAGTCATTGCTGCCGGTGCGTCGGCTGTTTAAATACTCCATCGCCTGCGATTGCTGCGCCGGCGTCAGGCGGAGATGCTCCCAATGCTTCAGCGGCTCGGTCAGCATGGCGCGGTGGTAGGTGTCGCCGTGGCTGAAGATGCAGCTTCTGGCTTTGTACGCCGTATGCCAGGCAATTAGCCGTGCGCCCGAAGCTCGGGCGGCTTCCGCCATCAGCCCCTGCGGCACGTAAATGCCGTGATGCGCCACGACAGCGGCATAGTTTTTCTCCGCCAGCAATGCTTCCGCGCCGGAGGCTGAACGCGTTGCAGCGGCACGGTACCGTGCGAGAACGGCATCGCCCAAAGGCTCCTCCTTCAGTGATTCGCGCGCGAAGAAGCGCAGCGCCCCGGCCTGTGCATGCTCCTCCAGCAACGCCGGAGAGAGCGCCGCTTCGTCTTTTGCCCATTCCGACAAACGGTGAACGGGCAGGCTTAAGCTTTCCAACATCGGCTTCGAACCAACTTGGCAGGCAGCGCATAAATCTTTGGACGGCCCATGTTCGGCGAAGCGCTTGATGCTCGGAAAATAGCGATGATCGGCCATCATGCAGGCGGGAAGCGCAGCGTCACAGCGCAAAAACTCAACTCTGGCGCCGCGCAAGGTGAGCGCCACGGCCACTAAGCTATCAATGGCCGCCACCGCAAAATGCATGCCAGTGTTGGTGGCCATCAGCACTCGTGGACCGGAAGCGGCCAGCCGCGCAGCATCCCAACGCGCACGATCATTCTTTAGAATAGCGCTCCACTCGGGATAAGCGCCGGAACGGCTGCGCATGAGGAAAAGATTTTTCCTGCGCAACGGAGCACACCATGCGCTGTCGCGGATGGAGGCGTTAAGCCTGCTGAACAGCATATATCCGCTGCGGCGCCCAAGCTCCGGCCTCATGAAAAACGCGCCGCCATGCTTTGTAAACGTCCTTATCGAGCAATGCCGCAGCTTCCAGCCGCCCGTTAAAGAGCGCCTCGGCTTCCTCCGGCTTCAGCCGGAGATGGCGGATCATCAGTAAGCGATGCCTCGGCACAAATAGCCGGATCAGCCTGACGGCGCGCATCTTCGGGGTGGCGATAACCAGGTCGGCATTGCGGTAGCCCGAAAATTCGCGCTTTTTAATGATTTGCAGTGTTTTCCGCTGGCGGATGAGTTCGCTTATCCCTCCGGCGCGCCACCCCTTTGCCGCATGGGCGATTATTTCCGATGAGCCTGTACGCAACATCATCTGCAAATGAGGGAAATGCGCCCTCAAGGAATGGAGCGCGAGCATCGCCTTGGAGCTGTCGGTGATAATCAGGTCAAGCGAGCGCGGGCCAATGGCTTCTACCGTTTTACGGATGTCGTCCTTGCTGATGCCGTCGACAGAAACAATGCGAAGTTCAGCGCTCTCGCGCAGGCAGGCTGCGATGACTGCCACATCC
>CAYMDD010000058.1:0-8959 GCA_964389045.1 uncultured Rickettsiales bacterium | reverse complement strand
GCCCAAGTGCTGGTGAAGGCGGAAATCGTGGACGGGCAAGGCAATGTCCGTACACTGTCGCATGCCGAGCTGGGCTTCTCCTACCGCCATTCCCGGCTGCCCGAAGGAGCGATTGTGACAAAGGCGGTTTTGCAGGGCAGGGAGGGCGACAAGGCGGAGATCGCGGCGCGGATGGAGCGGATTAAAAAAGACCGCGAGGACAGCCAGCCCGTGCGGGCGCGCACCGGCGGTTCTACCTTCAAGAACCCCGAAGGGCGCAAAGCCTGGGAGCTGATCGACGCGGCAGGCTGCCGCGGACTGCGCTTAAGGGGAGCGCAGATTTCCGAGAAGCATTGCAATTTCCTGATCAATACCGGCAACGCCACCGCCGGTGATTTGGAAACGCTGGGAGAAGAAGTGCGCAGCCGGGTATTGGAGCATTCGGGCGTGGAGCTGGAATGGGAGATCAAGAGGGTAGGCCGCAAATGATTTTTGACTTTCACCAGGCTGAACAGTATAATAATGGATATGGCATATCCAATTGATTTTTCACACTTAACCCACGAAGAGCGCGTAGATTTGGCACTGGCGTTGTGGGAAAGCCTCGATGAGGCGAATCTCCAAAAGTATACGCTTACTCCTGAGCAGGAGCGCGAGTTGGATCGGCGTATTGACGCGGAAGAGCGGGGTGAAATGCCATATTCCTCTTGGGAGGAAGTTAAGATACGTCTTTCTATGCATCTGAGGAAATGAAGTATCGTTTTTCCGCGGCGGCGGAAGAAGACTTAACCGAAGCCATACGATGGTATGAGGCGCAGTATCCCAGGCTTAGGGTTGGAATTGCAGCATGCAGTGGAAACTATGCTTGGGCGTATCGTTGAACAGCCCTATGCCTATCCCGTTATGTACCGAAAGCGCCGCCGCGCGGTAATGACACGATTTCCATACGTAATCATTTTCCAACTCTCTGCGCAAGTGTTAGAGATTACGGCGATCTATCACACCAAACGTAATCCGGCAGTATGGCAGAAGCAAAACATACAATGAATTCACCGCACATCGCAATCCTCATGGGCGGATGGTCGGCGGAGCGAGAGGTGTCGCTGAATTCTGGCAAGGCATGCGCGGAAGCGCTGGCATCGAAGGGGTACCGGGTGACTGCCATCGATGTGCAGCCGGACATCGCGGAAGTGCTCTCGAATCTCAAGCCCGATATCGCCTTCAACGCCCTGCATGGCCGTTTCGGCGAAGACGGCTGCATTCAAGGCGTTCTGGAGATTCTAAAAATCCCTTACACGCATTCCGGCCTGCTCGCTTCCTCCATCGCCATGGATAAACCCATGGCGAAAAAGCTCTTCGCCAGTGTTTCCTTGCGCTGCCCGAAAGGAAAAACGGTGAACAGCCGGGAATTGGCAAGCGGCGACCCGCTGTCCAGGCCGTTCGTCATCAAGCCCGCCAACGAAGGATCCAGCGTCGGCGTGCATCTGGTGATGGAGGAGGATAACCGCCCGGTGTCGCTGATTGCCGAGAGCGCCGTCGATGATTATTGGCTGGTGGAGGAGTATATCCCAGGCCGCGAGCTGACGGTGGCGGTCTTAAACGACAGGTCGCTGGCGGTGACGGAGCTGAGGCCGCATCATGGCTTCTATGATTATGCCAACAAGTACACCGGTGGGAAAACCGACCATATCATTCCGGCGGACATACCCGAGGCCGTTTACGAAGAGGCGATGCGCATGAGCCTAGAGGCGCACCGCGTGCTCGGCTGCCGCGGCCTGTCGCGCGCAGATCTGCGCTATGATGACAGAAGACCTGGCACGGAGGGGCTATACCTCCTCGAAGTCAACACCCAGCCGGGCATGACCTCGCTCTCGCTTTTGCCGGAGCAGGCCGCGTATGCGGGCATTGATTTTGCAAGCCTATGCGATATGCTGGTGCGGCAGGCAAGGCTTGGCCGCTAAATGCTGGGTTTGCCGTTATCCCTTATGTTTTAAAAAGCTATGCCGAAATCATCCGCACCGCCGAAAAGTCCGAAAGCACGGCTCACGCAGCGTGAACGCGCCTCCATCAGCGCGTCGCGCGCCAAGCAGATGCGGAAAACATACGCTGTCTGGGGCAGGCGCATCAGGCTGATAGCAGGGACGATGGTGCTGATGCTGGCGGCAAGCGGGATATGGATGTGGAATACCGGCGCCATCGCCCGCGCCGCGGAGGACACGCGCAAAAGCTTCTATGCCCGCACCGCCCAAATGGGCTTTACCGTGCGCGCCACCTATCTCGAGGGGCGCAACCGCACCGCGATGGCGGCCATCGAAAAAGCGCTCGGCTATAAAACCGGCGATGCTATCTTAAGCTTGCCGCTGGACGAGCTGCGCGCGCGGCTGGAGGCCATCCCCACCATACGCCAGGCGGCGGTGGAGCGCGCCCTGCCGCACAGCCTGCATATCCGCATCGTCGAGCGCGAGCCGGTGGCCATCTGGCAAATGGGTGGGCGGTTAAACCTCATCGACGACGAAGGCGCGGTGATGAGTGACCTCGACTTGAAGCGCTACGCGCAGCTACCGCTGGTGGTAGGCCGGGGCGCGCCCACCCATGTCCGCGAGGCGCTGGGGCTGCTGCGCCAGGAAGCCGACCTCGCGCCGCTGGTGCAGGCGATGGTGCGCGTCTCCGACCGGCGGTGGAACGTGAAGCTTAAGACCGGCATCGAAATCAAGCTGCCGCAGGACGAGGCGGACAAGGCCTGGGCTTCCGTGGCGGCGCTCCAGCGCGACCAGCAGCTGCTGATGCGCGACATCCGCGCCATCGACTTAAGGGGAGCCGAGCGCATGACCATCCAGCGTTCGGCTCCGCCCGCGCCGCCGCTTAAAAACATTTCGGCTAAAGAGACTTGAGAAAAAAACCGATGCAAGCCACCCTTTCTCCCACCCGCAATAGCACCGCAAGCCGCGGCACTCCGCCGCGCACCATCGCCGTGCTCGACGTGGGCAGCTCCAAGGTGGTGTGCTTCATCGCGCAAGCGGAAGGGGCTGGCAACTTGCGCATCCGCGGCATCGGCCATCAGCTTTCCAAAGGCCTGCGCTCAAGCGTTGTCACCGATTTCAGGGAGGCGGAAACCTCGATCCTGGCGTCCGTTCATGCCGCCGAGCAGATGGCGGGGAAACCATCGACCAGGTGATGGTAAGCATCTCCGGCAGCGGGCTTTCCTCGCGCAGCATCACGGTGGAGATGAATCTGCTGGGGCAGGCCGTCACCGAGCGCGACATCATGGACATCATCGAGCAGGGCAGGGGGGCGGTGCAGAAAAAAGACGAGCAGGAGATCATCCACTGCCTCCCCGTCAGCTATTACCTGGACGGGGCGCGCGGCATCGTCGACCCGCGGCAGATGGTTGGAGAGAAGCTCGGCGCCGAGCTGCATTTAATCACGGCGCAAGCAAGCGCTGCCCGCAATCTGTCGCATTGCGTGGCGCGCTGCCATTTAAACATCTCCGAATACGTGGCCGCGCCGCACGCCTCGGCAATGGCGTGCCTGGATGCGGATGAGCGCGAGCTGGGCGTGACGCTGATTGACATGGGCGGCGGCAGCACCAGCTTTTCGGTATTTTCTCAAGGCAAGAACATCTATACCGGCGCCGTGCCGATCGGCGGCCATCATGTGACGTCCGACATCGCCAAGGGCTTATCGACGACGCTGGTGCACGCCGAGCGCTTGAAAACCCTCCACGGCAGCTGCACTCCCAGCGCCAGTGACGACCAGGTGATTATCAGCGCCCCCGCTTTAGGCGAGGATGAGGAAACAGAGGAAATGAACACGCTTCCGCGGTCGATGCTGGTGGGCGTCATCCGCCCGCGCGTGGAGGAAATCTTCGAGATGATCCGCGGCCAGGTCGAGATGAGCGGCTTAGACGGACTGACGGGCCGGCGCGTGGTCATCACCGGCGGCGCGAGCCAGCTGCTCGGCCTGCGCGAGCTGGCGGCCAGGATGCTGGGCAAGCAGGTGCGCCTAAGCCGCCCGAAGCCCTTGCCCGGTTTGGCGGAAGCGGTCAGCGGCCCGGCCTTCGCCACCGCCATCGGCATGCTGGGCTATGCGCTCGACAAGCCGATGGAAGACCGCCTCTACGAAGCCGCCTACGCCCAGCGCCCGTTGGCCAAACGGCTCAAGTTCTTGAGCCAGTGGTTCAAGGAGAGTTTTTAATCCCTGTGCCGGCGCATCATCGGAACGGGCATCGAAGCGGAAGGCGTGGAAGGCGAAGGCAAGGCCGGGCCGGTTTCCGCGTAATGCCTCATCCCCGCATCAAGCTTATCCAGTTTTAAGCGCAACAGCGCCATGGTGGATTTCATCTCTTCCTTCCCTGATTTTAAATCGAAGGCGCCATGACTCATCTGACTGCGTAAAACGTGCGCCGCTTTTTTAAAATCCAGGCTGACAGCGGCTTCGCTGATGGCATAGAGCGCGTCTTCGGCTTTTTGTTGCGTTGGGCTGAGGGGGTGGTGTTTGGTGGGCGTGCGTAAAAATTTCACCGTATCGCAGCCCAGGCTTTCCTGAAATTCGCCCACGGCGCGGATTAGCGCCCATTGTTGTTGCGGCGTCAGCGTGTCCAGCTTGAGTTTAGCGGCGCGTTGAGCTGCCACCGGCGGCACGAAGACGCTGAATTCGCCGTGGTCTTTCGTGTCCGGTTCCAAGCAAAGGCAGCTTGCCTTGGAATTATCCATAATCGTGGCTTCCGGCCTCCGTAAATGAATGGGCAAGTACGTGTACTCATATACGGCCACATGCGCCACGTTGCCGCGCGTAGCCGGGTTGGCTTGCGTGGTTTCCGCCACCATCTCGTCGATATCGATGGCGGCGTTGACGTATATCTCGTTATTGTCCATGTGCAACCCACCATTGAAAAAAGCGAACCGCCCCGGATTCTGCGCAACTTTTTCACTCATGAAATCCGCCATCGGGCGGTTGTGGCGCATGCGTGCCGACAGCACCCGCTCCACGATGGCCGGGTTTTGGCGCGCCGCTTCCCCGAAAGCCTTGCCCCCCATGAAATTCACGTTCGGCTCCAGGGGCGGCTTGCTTGGGTGCAAAAACGCGTTGAACGCATCGAGCTTGGTTTGATAGCTTTGGAAGAAAGGCTCCTCCAGCATCTTGGCCCGTTCCATATCCGGGTCGTTCTTGCGGTCAATGTCCATGGCCACGACCTGCACCGTGGGATGCTTGGATGCTTCGAGCATAAAAGGGTAAAGAGGTTTCTTCCGTTCCAATCCTGCATACACCCTGGGGCGGACGCGCGGCTCCCTGGCTTCGGCGATCTCCTGCGCGATAGCGTGTTGATGGGTGCGGGATTCTTCCACGAACATTTGCCCGCCGCCATGCCTGGCGAGCGCAGGTACGGCTTTGCCGACCATATGCTGAATGGCTTTGGAGGCATGGTCGTTATCCGCCAGCCCTAGCGCATTTTCTTTCAGCACCTCATAGAAAAAATCATCCGGGCGCATCTCCACGATGCCGTCGGCATTGCCCTGGATATGGCCGGTCGCATGCGGCTGGGCGTGGCGGTTTGTACGCTCGCCCACCACTGCCCTTACCGCGCCGCGCCTTCGCCGGGTTCATCCCGCCCGGCCTCGCGTTCGCCTTCGTTGGCCGCGTGCCCGCCGGCGGCTTCCTGCGCGCGCCGTGCGCCATGATAGGCTGCTTGCGCCTTGGCATACGCTTTGCCGAACAGGCTGGATACCGTCATGTGCGCGCCGCGCGCGGGGCGTCTGTCTGCTAACGTGTGTTGAAGCAGATTATTAAGGCTGGTGGCTAACTTCGTGCGAAACACATGTTCCCTTGATTCGGGCCTTCTTCCCCCTGCATTGGCAACCGCCTCACCGGTCATGAAAAGGCTTGCTTCGAGCGCGTTGCTCAATCGCTTGAAATTTTCCAGAGTGAAAGCTTTGTTTTTGGGTTCAGGTTGATCCGGCTCCTGCGTTCCTTCGGGGATGTTATCTTCCGGCGTAACGCGCTTCTGCAAACTTTCGCTGAAAGCATAAGCAAGCGCCAGCGAACCGATAAGCTTGCGTTCATTGTTTTTGGCAAAAATGCCGAATTGCCTCGCTTGTTCTTCCGGCGGCAACGCGTCATCAGCGGATTGGTAGGTAAGAGTAGAACATTCTTTGAGCTTTTTGACAACTTCCTCAAGCGCAGTTTCAGGCTTGATTTCCTTACCCTTATGCGCGGCATAGCGCTCGATGAAATTCGCCGCCCATGCCAGCGCGTGCGCCATGCCGCCCGGAGGTATCCGCCTCATCCCTTCATCTTCAGCTTCATCAGCCATATCGCGTCCCTAACCATTTTAACAATAAACCTGCATACAGCGCATTCCACGCAATGAAAAATGAAGATTGCGTGACGCTTCTTCAGCGCGAACGAAAAAATCCGCCGAGCCTTGAAAAACCCATTGGCGGAAGTGCCGCAGAGTGGTACAACACCTGTCATCAAATTGTCTTAAAACCCCGCCAGTTTCGCCTCCAAGCCGCCAACCAAAAAAATTCCAGGGAGAATCCATCATGACGCTGAACCTCCACCTGCCCATGAAAAGCGAAGTGCTGAAGCCCACTATCACGGTGATCGGCGTCGGCGGGGCGGGGGGAAATGCGGTCAACAACATGATCACCTCGCAATTGGAGGGGGTGAATTTCGTGGTGGCCAACACCGATGCCCAGGCGCTCGATCATTCGCTGGCCGAACGCACCATTCAGCTCGGCGCGGGCATCACCAAGGGCTTAGGCGCAGGCGCGAACCCGGACGTAGGCCGCATGGCGGCGGAGGAAGTGGCGGATGAGATCGCCTCGCATATCGAAGGCTCGAACATGGTGTTCATCACCGCCGGCATGGGCGGCGGCACCGGCACGGGCGCTGCTCCCGCCGTGGCGCGCATCGCCCGCGAGCAGGGGATACTCACCGTGGCGGTCGTCACCAAGCCGTTCCAGTTCGAGGGTACGCACCGCATGAAGCTGGCGGAAAACGGCCTTAAGGAGCTGCAGGAATACGTCGATACGCTGATTATCATCCCCAACCAGAACCTCTTCCGCATCGCCAACGACCGCACCACCTTCGCCGACGCCTTCAAGCTGGCCGATGAAGTCCTTCATTCCGGCGTGCGTGGCGTCACCGATTTGATGGTAAAACCCGGCCTCATCAACTTGGACTTCGCCGACATCCGCACCGTCATGCGCGAGATGGGCAAGGCGATGATGGGCACCGGCGACGCCACCGGCGAGAAGCGCGCCATCGAGGCCGCCGAAGCCGCCATTTCCAACCCCCTTCTGGATGATGTGTCCTTAAAAGGCGCGCGGGCGCTGCTCATCAACATCACCGGCGGCCCGGATATGACGCTCTTCGAGGTGGACGAGGCCGCCAACCGCATCCGCCAGGAGGTGGACCCGGAAGCCAATATCATCTTCGGCTCCGCGTTCAACGACAGCATGGAAGGCAGAATGCGCGTATCGGTCGTCGCCACCGGCATCGACGCGCAGCCGCATGTGAGCCAGCAGCGCCCTGCTGCTGCGGTTGCCAACGAGCCGAAAAAGCCTTATGTTTACTCAGGCTTGAGCGCCCGTGCGCCGATGCAGCAAGGCGCACCCGCATTCGCCAACCCTGCCGCAGCACTGGACAGCGCCCTCCTGCGCCCGCGCAACATCTATGATGCGCCACGCCGCGAGCCGGCCTTCGCCACGGGTCAGGCGGAAGCGATCAAGCCCGCCGCCGATGCCGCGCTCGCCGCCGAAGCCAGGGAAGAAACACCCGCCGAGCCTGCCGCTCCCCCGCCGCAGCCCGCGCGTGCCGAAGCAGGCGCGCCGTCGCTCTCCGTCTCCCCGCGCCGCGAGGCGCATGACCATACCGCGTCTTCGGCGGAAGAAATTCATGGCTCGCGCGGCATTTTTCAGCGCATTGCCGATGTCAGCCGCGTGCTTTCCGCCCGTGAGCAGGTAGGCAGGCCGGATGCGGAAAACCGCGGCTTGCAAGTGACCGAGAAAACCAGGCCGGAGCCGATCCGCAAAAGCGGCATGAGCGCCGAGGATGAGCAGTATATCGATATCCCCGCTTTCTTGCGCAGGCAGGCGAACTAACTGAGATTCAGCGCGAATAACGGTATTCCGTATATACACTTACCTGGATGAAACCGCCGCTGTAGCGGCAACCGGGCATGCGCTCGATTGCGCAGGCATATTAAGCACCGTGGTCAGGCAACGCTTCCCTGAATGGAAAGAGCTGCACTATCTGGCGGATGATGCCATGATTGCGGCGAGGGAGGCTAAAGAGACGCTCGACCGCGAATTCGTATGCGCGGCAGTCCATTATCCTCCGTCAAGCAAGACCAGGACGTTTCTTATTGACTCCGACCGCACCTTGCGCGCCTTGCGCCGAATGATCAAAGGCCTACGTGATGCATCCGGGCTGCTAAACGAGATGCGGGAAGAAGTCTCAGCAAGCACCGCCAGGGAGGCGCGGCAATCCCGGTTGCATAGCAGCGTGGATGAGGAGGAACCGTCATGCAGCCTGGAACACAAGGTGCCGGAGCTGCTCGAATCGCTCCAGAATGCGCTGCTTTTAGTCGAGGGTGCGTGGTATGCGGCGGAGAAAAAGGCGGAAGCCTCCCGCTCTTATGGAAAATAATTTTACAAACCAGGTAGTTGTGTTTCGAATTGAATTGTAACAATTCGTAACAAAGCGTGATTTGCAGCCGAAGGCTTCCCTTAAGTAGAATCGGCGGCATGGAACACCAGATCACCCTTAAATCCTCTCTTTCATTCACGGGCGTCGGCCTGCATAGCGGCGCCAGCGTGGTACTGACCCTTCACCCTGCGCCCACCGATCACGGCATCGTCTTTAAGCGCAGCGACGTGAAGGGCAAAAGCGGCTATATTCCCGCGCGCTACGATTTGGTCACTGACACGCGGCTTGGCACCACGCTCACCAACAAGTTCGGCGTGTCCGTCTCCAC
>CAYMDD010000057.1:7533-8983 GCA_964389045.1 uncultured Rickettsiales bacterium | reverse complement strand
ACTGCACGAAAGCATATACCACCCGTCGATCAGCACGAAGAAAATAATCTTGAACGGCAGCGAGATCATCACCGGCGGAACCATCATCATCCCCATCGCCATCAGGATCGAGGCGATCAGCATATCGATGATGATGAACGGCACGAAAATCAGGAAGCCGATTTCGAATGCGCGTTTCAGCTCGCTTATCATGAAGGCGGGCACCAGCACGCGCAGCGGCGTGTCGGCAGGCTCTTTCACTTCGATCCCTCCGGCCATGTCCATAAACAGGCGCAGATCTTTGGAGCGCACATGCGCCAGCATGAAATCCTTGAAAGGCGCGACGATGCGGGTCAGCGCCGTCTCTTGCGTGATCTGCTCGTCGATCAGCGGCTGTACGCCCTGGCTGTACGCCGTTTCGAACACCGGCGCCATGATGAAAAAGGTGAGGAACAGCGCAAGCGAAATGAGCACCTGGTTCGGCGGCGTCTGCTGGATGCCGATGGCGCTTCTTACGAACGACAGCACAATAATAATCCGCGTGAAGCTGGTCACCATCACCAGGATCGACGGCGCGAGCGAAATCACCGTGATGAGCGCCACCAGCTGGATCAGCCTGCCCGCCGTGGTGCCGGAAGAAGCGTTCCCTAGATCAACCGATAGCGACTGCGCCGCCGCGTTCGTGGAGAAAAGCATGACGGCGGCCAGGGTGAACAGCAACGAAGCGAATGCGCGTTTCATACGCCGCCACTATCCTTGAACGCGATCTGCGATTCCACAACAATTTGCGATTCCGGCGAGATGAGCAGCAAATGCTCCACCTCGTCGCGCCGCACCAGCACCAGCTTGCGGCGCGCATCGAGCATGCGGGTTTCCACCACGCTGAGGCGCGCCGTATCCGCGTTTTTCGTCACCGGCAGCCCTAGCCTGCCGCCGTAACGCTTGAGCGCAAATCCCATGGCGCCGATCAGGCCGATGACGAACAGAAAGGAAAGCAGCACCTGCGCGATGCTTACGCCCGTGTCCATCGTTTACTGCCCGGCTTCGGGTTTGCCGGGGGTGCGGTAGGCGGTGCTGGCTTTTTTGTGGCTGCCCAGCGCGGATAGCTCCTGGGCAACGGCGTTTTTCCTTTCCCGCAAATCCTCTCCCAGCGAATGGAGCGCTTCCGTGAGGGTGCCCATTTCGGCGTAGTAGCGTGCCTGCGCGTCCGGGGGGACGGCTGCAAGGCGCTCCGATAGCTCGGCGATGGAAGCATCGAGCGACGGCGGGATATGGAAATGCTCCTTTTCCATCTCGGCGCGCAAGCCGCCGATGACGGCGATGATTTCACGGAACAGTGAGATGATGGATTCGCTCATTGTCTTTTCCCCGCCTTGTTGTTGGCTTTGTAGATATACGAAAGGATTTCCGCCACCGCCATGTAGGCTTCCATGGGGATCGGCGCGTCGATATCCAGCTTGGAAAGCAGCAG
>CAYMDD010000057.1:0-7523 GCA_964389045.1 uncultured Rickettsiales bacterium | reverse complement strand
AAGGTCTTTATCTTCCCGAATTTCTATGCCATGTTGCCGTGCTACCTCAATAATTTTCTCCGCCACCCCCCCCCTCCCCTTCGCCGCCAGTTTCGGCGCTTCGTCGATGCCGAGCTTGTAGGTCAGCGCGACGGCGATTTTATCCTTGTGCGAAGGCTGGAGGCTCATGTTTCCTTGGCCTCGTCGGGAGAATCGATGTCGATGGTGAAGTCACGCAAATCGCTTTCATCGGCGTGGGCTGCGGCGATGTTCTGCTCGCTGATCTTATCGTAAAGCTCTTTGCGCAAGATGGAGACGCCGGGCGGAAACTGGAAACCGATCTTCACGCTCCTGCCCTTGATTTCCACCACCGTCAGTTCGATGGCGTTGTTGATGATGATGGATTCGCCTTCTTTGCGTGAGAGGTAGAGCATGGGGTTTTAAGCAGTTGGCACGATTTTCGCTAATAACGGAAGCGAATCCGCCCCCGTTAGAGCTTATAGCTCCCACAAGCGGAAAAAGCGAGGAATATTCGACGCATGAACTATACCGCACTGCCCCTCTTCCAGCTATTACGTGGCCAGATGGATTATGCCAGCGCGCGGCAGGCAAACCTTGCGCAGAACGTGGCGAATGTCGATACGCCCGCATATGTCCCGCAGGACCTGGCCAGGCCGGATTTCGCCAAGATGATGCAAGGCACGCTTTCCACCATCCAGATGCGCCTGACCCAGCCTGGGCATATTCAAGCCAAGACATCCCAAGGCGGGAATTTCAAGACGGTCGAGCGCAAGGAGACGTATGAGACGAATTTCAACAAGAACAAGGTGGTGCTGGAAGAGGAGATGAAAAAAATCTCCGAAACGCAGATGCAGTATCAGACCGCCGTCAATCTTTACCGTAAAACCGTTGATCTGTTCAAGACTGCAGCAGGCAGGCCAAGTGGTGCGTAAACCGCTGATAAAGGAGTAAGCTGTGCAACTGACTGATTCGCTATCCATCGCCGCCGCAGGCATGCGTGTGCAGGGCGACCGCTTGAGGATCGTTGCCGAAAACGTGGCCAACGCCGACTCTACGGCTGCACAGCCCGACGGTGAACCTTACCGCCGCAAGCTGATTACCTTCAAGAATGCGATGGACAACGAGCTTGGTTACGAAACGGTGCAAATCGCCAGGCGCACCACCGATAAGTCCGACTTCAACCGCAGATACGATCCCTCTCACCCCGCCGCCGATCCGCAAGGCTATGTGCTGATGCCGAATGTGAGCACTGTCATGGAGCTGATGGATATGCGCGAAGCCCGGAGGGCTTACGAGGCGAATTTGAATATCATCGAATCCACGCGCACCATGCTCAACCGCACGCTTGATTTGCTGCGTTGACGCTATACGGAAAATTAAGGATGCGTTAGTATAATATTGCAGTCGAACATCTGAAGAAAATGTCAATGACCGATATCAACGCCATCCGCGCCGCCAGCGCTTACCGCAACCAGCTGAAGATGATGGAAGGCGCGGATATCTCCGCCGATGCGGAAAGCGCGCTTGACAAGCCTTCTTTCTCCGACATGCTGGGCGACGCTCTTTCCGGCGCTGTCGACACTCAGTACAAAACCGAAGAAGTGAAGATCGGCGCAATAATGGGAGGTAACACTCTCACCGATCTGGTCACTGCCGTTTCCGAAGCCGACCTGACGCTCAATACCGTCGTGAGCATCCGCGACAAAATGATCGCGGCCTACCAGGACATCCTAAGAATGCCGATTTAAGGGTGACGAGAGGCATTGCCATGCCAGCGCAGGCTGGCATCTAGAACTACACACTCTGCCGCTGCGGATGCCCTGGATGCCCGTCTTCGCGGGCATGACAAAAAAAGAGCTTGCATTTCCGCCACAATCCCCGACCATCACCCATCACCCATCACCCATCACCCATCACCCATCGAATGTCCCCTCAGGAAGTCATCGACATCATCCGCGAAGGCATTTACGTGCTGATTATCATCGCCGCGCCGCCGCTGCTGGTGGCGCTGATCGTGGGATTGGTCATCTCGCTGCTGCAAGCGCTGACCCAGATTCAAGAGCAAACCCTCTCCTTCGTCCCCAAGATCATCGCTATGCTGTTGACCCTGGTGGTAAGCCTGCCGTTCATGATTAGCACTCTCACCGAGTTTTCGCATCGCTTGAATGAGAAAATCGTTACTATCGGTGAGAACGATGATGAGTAATTTCTTTGTCATCCCCGCGCAGGCGGGGATCCAGGGTATCTTCGTTGAAGAAGCATATAACCTTAGATCCCGCAACAAGTGCGGGATGACACATTAAGCGGGCAGCATGCTCCAGCAATTCGCCGTCGCCGAGCTGTTTGCATTTCTGATGGTGTTCTGCCGCATCGGCGCCGGGATCATGGTATTGCCTGCATTCAGCGAAGCATACGTCTCCACGCGGCAGCGGCTGATGTTCGCGCTGGCGGTAAGCCTTGTAGTGTCGCCCGTGATTCGCCCGGACATACCTAAGACGCCGGATCAGCCGTCGCTGGTGGCCGCATTCATTGCGGCGGAAATCGTCATCGGCCTGATGATCGGGGGATTGGCGCGCATCCTTATCTCCGGCGCGCACACGGCGGGCACGATCATTGCCACGCAGTCGAGCCTGGCGAGCGCACTGGTATTCGATCTGACCCAGGCGGCGCAGTCGAGCGTGATGTCGAGCCTTATCAGCTTTACCGCCGTGCTGATGCTGTTTGCCACCGACATGCACCATATGATGCTGCGCGCGCTGGTGGAGAGCTACGGGCTGTTCGCGCCCGGCGCATTCCCGCCTTTGCACCAGTTTGCCGATTTGGCGGCGCAAAGCCTGGCGAGGGCGTTTGCTATCGCCCTGCAGATATCCGGCGCGCATATCGCTGTGGGCATTCTCCTCTATCTTGCCGCGGGCGTGCTGGCGCGGCTGATGCCTACCTTGCAGGTTTTCTTTATCATCATGAGTCCGCAAATCATGATTAGCTTTTTCGTTCTAATGAGTATCTTTTCCGGGATGATGCTGTGGTATACCGAGCATTTCGAGGCCACGTTCACCGGGTTTTTGACGCCGGGATAACATGTCGGAAGAAGATAAAGAGCAGAAAACGGAAAGCCCGACGCAAAAGCGCATCGAGGATGCGCATAAGGAAGGGCAATACCCCTTCTCGCGCGAGCTGGGGCATTTTTTCCTGTTCACGGCGCTCACCATCGTTGTGGCCGCATCGCTGCCCGGCATGCTGACGGACGCCAGGCGCCTGCTTGTGCCGTTCATCGCGCAGCCGGATTTAATGGCCGTGGATCCTGCAGGCAACCGCGCCATGTTCATTCATATTATCCAGGAATCGATGGTGATACTCATGGTGCCGTTTCTGGTCGCCATTGTTTCTGCGATTGCAGCCAGCATGGTGCAGACGGGGGTGGTATGGAACGCGCAAGGGCTGATGCCGAAACTCAACCGCATATCGCCGCTCAAAGGGTTTGGCCGCATCGCCTCGATGCGCTCGCTGGTGGAATTCATCAAAAGCCTGGTCAAGCTCACCGTGGTAGGCATTATCTGCTGGTTTGCCTTAAGGTCTTACATCCCCCAGCTGAACCAGCTGCCCGGCGGCGATACCGCCGCGCTGCTGGCGTTTCTTTCGCATGCTGCCGTCAAGCTCCTGATATGGATCAGCGCCGCCATGTTTTTCATCGCGCTGGCGGACGTGCTCTACCAGCGCTTCGACTTCATGAAGAACCTCCGCATGTCAAAGCAGGAAATCCGCGATGAATACAAGCAACAGGAAGGCGACCCGCACATCAAGCAGAAGCTCAAGCAGCTGCGCATGGAGCGCGCCCGCAACCGCATGATGGCCGCGGTGCCCAAGGCCAATGTGGTCATCACTAACCCGACGCACTATGCCGTCGCCCTCCAATACGAAGGCGCTGCCATGAGCGCGCCGAAAGTAGTGGCCAAAGGCATCGATTACCTCGCGCTCACCATCCGCCGTATCGCGGAGGAAAACGATGTGGCGATAGTGGAAAACGCGCCCCTCGCCCGCGCGCTCTACGCCGGCGTAGAAGTGGATGAGGAAATTCCTTACGATCATTACAAGGCAGTGGCGGAGGTTATTTCGTATGTTTACCGTTTGAAGGGAAAAATCCCGCCGCGCAAATAAGCTTGTCTGGATTGTTTCGGCTTTGCCTCGCAATGACAGTAGAGCGTACCGTTACGTTTATTGGCGAAAATGTAAATGGCGGGCTGTTTTATTATGGATGCGCTGGATGGTTTCGCTTCGCTCGCAATGACTGCTTACGTCACTTTCCCCCTCTTGTGCGCGTACATCGCCTTATCCGCTGCTGCCAGTGCGGATTCTTCCGTATCGCCGGGTTTAAGTTCATGGCTGCCGAAGGAGGCTTCGGTAGGGATTTCGTTGCCTTCGAAAACGAAGGGGAGCTTGCGCAGCGTTTCCGCGATCTTGGCGGCGCGCTGAAGAGCGGCTTTTTTATTCGCGTGATACATGATGATCCCGAATTCATCCCCGCCGATCCGGCTGACGAAGTCCGATTCGCGCATCATGCCGGTAAGCAGTTTCGACACGTGCAGAATAGCGGCATCGCCTGCGGCATGGCCGTAGGCGTCGTTGATTTTCTTGAAGTCGTTCAAATCGAGGTAAAGAATCGTCGAGGGGTGGCCGTAGCGCGCGTGCATGGCAATCGCCCAGCGCAGGCGCCGCATGAAAGCGCGGCGGTTAGTGATCGGCGCCAGGCAGTCGGCATCCATCAGCTGCGTGGCTTCGTTTAAAGATTCACGGGCAATTTCCAGCTCCCGGTTTAAATCTCCTGCGTGCTCCAGCAGCGCGGTGATGGCAAGCGTTACCGCAGGGGTCATTTCTTCCGGTGGAATGGAGAGCATGGCGAGCGCTTCTTCGGGCGCGGCGCGCCCGAGGCCTTGGGCATCGACGATAGCGGAGGAAAACGGCTTCGGGATGGCTACGGGCGATTTGCTCGCGGTGGCGGAACTCATGCGGTGTCCTTCTGATTCCTCTTTCTATAAGGAAGCGACTTTCTTATATACATGAATAAGCATTGAAATCGACCCTTTTTTATAGGGTTTTTATGCATAATTCGAGTTAAGCGCGATCCTTGGTTGACAATTGCCGGGAGAGAGGGTATCAATCGCTCTTTTCTTAAACCTTTACACTGGTTTAACGGTTTTTCGTGGCTGAATCCCCTGCCCCGCCTGTTGCCATCGTCATGGGCAGCGCCTCCGACTGGGAGACGATGAAGCACGCCGCCGAGACGCTGGAAACGCTTTCCATCCCCTACGCCGCCCGCATCGTCTCCGCCCACCGCACGCCGGAACGGCTTTATGCCTTCGCCAAGAATGCAAAAGACCAAGGGGTTAAGGTCATTATTGCCGGCGCAGGCGGGGCTGCGCACCTGCCGGGCATGTGCGCGTCGATGACCACGCTGCCCGTGCTGGGCGTGCCGGTGGAAAGCCACGCCTTGAAAGGCATGGACAGCCTGCTTTCCATCGTGCAGATGCCGGGCGGCGTCCCCGTCGGCACGCTGGCCATCGGCAAGGCAGGCGCAATTAACGCCGGCCTGCTCGCCGCATCCATCCTGGCGCTCGGCGACCCGCGCGTCGATACGGCGGTGGAGGATTGGCGCAAGCGCCAGACCGAGAGCGTCGCCGAATCCCCCAACGGCTGATATGATTCCGCACGGCTCCACTATCGGCATCCTGGGCGGCGGCCAGCTGGGGCGGATGCTGGCGATTGCCGCCGCAGAGCTGGGCTACCACGCGCATATCTACTCGCCGGAGGCGGATGCACCCGCCAAGGCGGTCGCCCTGCACCACACGGAAGGGGCGTATGAGGACGCCGAGGCGCTCGCGCGCTTCGCCGCCTCCGTGGACGTGGTGACATTCGAATTCGAGAATATCCCCGTCACGGCGGTGACGGCGCTCGCCGCTTCCTGCCCGGTGCACCCCTCCGCCGCGGTGCTGCGCACCTGCCAGCATCGCATACTGGAGAAGGAATTCATCCGTTCGCTCGGCATCGAAACCGCTCCGTTCAAGCCTGTCTATTCCGCGGAGGACTTACGCAGCGCCGTGGCGTGGATCGGCCTCCCCGCCATCTTGAAAACCGCGGAGCTGGGCTACGACGGCAAGGGGCAGATCAAGCTGGAAGCGGGCGTGGATCTGGACGCCGCGTGGGCGCAGCTGAATACGAAGGAAGCCGTGCTGGAGGGCTTCGTTCTCTTCGAGCGGGAAATCTCGGTGCTCATCTGCCGCAGCGCCAGCGGGGAAAGCGCCGCTTACGCGCCGGTGGAAAACATTCACCGCCACCACATCCTGCACCAGACGATCGCGCCTGCGCCTATTTCCCCTCGGATTGCCGCGGAGGCGGAGGGCATCGCCGCCGCCATTGCGGGAGCGCTGGAGCTGGTGGGCATCCTGGCGGTGGAGATGTTCGTGGAGAAAGACGGCACGCTGCGCGTCAACGAGCTGGCGCCGCGCCCGCACAATTCCGGGCACTGGACGCTGGATGCTTCCGTCACCAGCCAGTTCGAGCAGACGGTGCGCGCCATTTGCGGCCTGCCGCTGGGCAGCGCGGAGGCGTTATGCGGCGCGGTGATGACCAACATCATCGGCGACGAGATCAATGAATGGCGCGACCGCGCCGGCGGCAAATTCACCAAGCTCCACCTCTACGGCAAGAAAGAAGCCAGGCCGGGAAGAAAGATGGGGCATGTGACGGTGTTGAACCCTCCCCCTGCCCCTCCCGCAAGCGGGAGAGGTGAAGCATGATTTCCCCCATCATGCCGGTCTACCGGCGCAGCGGCATCACGATGGTGCGCGGCGAAGGGTGCTACCTGTTCGACGATCAGGGCAAGCGTTACCTTGATTTTGCCACCGGTATTGCGGTGAATGCGCTCGGGCATGGGCATCCGCATCTGGTGGAGGCGCTCAAAAACCAGGCCGATCAGCTGTGGCACTGCTCGAACGCCTATCTGACGCCGGGGCTGCTGCGCCTCTCCGAGCGGCTGGTGGCGCACAGCTTCGCCGATACGGTGTTTTTCTGCTCCAGCGGCACGGCGGCGGTGGCGTGCGGCGTTAAGCTCACCCGCCGGTATCATTACGCACGCGGCGCATTTCAGCGCACGCGCATCATCACTTTCGAGGGCGGCTTTCACGGGCGCTCCTATGCGGGCATCTCGGCGGGGGGCAATTCCATCGCGCGCGAGGGGTACGCCCCGCTCCTTCCCGGTTTCGACCGCGTGGCGTTTCAAGACATCGAGGCGGTGAAAGCCGCCGTCACGCCTGAAACCGCGGGCATCCTGATCGAGCCGATCCAAGGGGAAGGCGGCGTGCGCGAAGCGAGCTTTTCCTTCCTGCGGGAATTGCGCGCTTTAAGCAGCGAGTGCGGGCTGGTGCTGTTCTTCGACGAAGTGCAGTGCGGCATGGGGCGCACCGGCACGCTGCTCTCGATCGATGCGGAAGCGCTGCGCCATATGCTCGGGGTTGCCGCGGAGGTCAAGG
>CAYMDD010000056.1:0-8989 GCA_964389045.1 uncultured Rickettsiales bacterium | reverse complement strand
TGACCACGGCACCTACCCCTTCGTCACCTCCTCGAATACGCTGGCGGGCGCTGCCACCTTGGGCAGCGGCATGGGCTTGTCGGGCATTAAATACGTGCTCGGCATCACCAAGGCCTATACCACCCGCGTCGGCTCCGGCCCCTTCCCCACCGAGCTGAACGATGAAATCGGCCAGAAGATCGGCAAGATCGGCCATGAGTTCGGCACCGTCACCGGGCGCGCCCGCCGCTGCGGCTGGTTCGACGCCGTGCTGGTACGCCAGGCGGTGAAAATCGGCGGCATCGACGGCATCGCGCTCACCAAGGTGGACGTGCTGGACGGCTTCGACACCATCAAGATCTGCACCGGCTACCGCCACGGCGACACGCTCTACGATTACCTCCCCGCCTCCCCGCGTATTCAGGCGGAAATCGAACCGATCTACGAAGAGCACCCCGGCTGGGCGGAAAGCACCCACGGCGCACGCAGCTGGGCGGAGCTTCCCGCCGCCGCCATCAAATACATCCGCCGCATCGAGGAACTGATCGAATGCCAGGTGGCGCTGCTCTCCACCTCACCCAAGCGTGAAGACACCATCCTAGTGCGCGATCCGTTTGTGGATTAAATCCCTTGCTTTTTTTGTCATCCCGGCGAAGGCCAGGATCCAGAGTTACAAACTCAATCCGTCCGAGTAAACCCTGGATTCCAACTCTCGCCGGAAAGATTGATAAACCCAAAACCGTTGCTTTCATTAACCATTCCCTAGGATTTCCGCTTTAAGATGCGAGGGTTAAGAACCCTCCGTATTCACGAGTTTCCTCTATGGCCGAGCCGGCCACCGCGCGAAAATCCGACACTCCGCCCAGCGAAGAGCTGAAAGGCGAATTGCTGGCTGCGCTAAAAGATTACAAGCCCGCGCCCGCTAACGAGCGGCAGGATGTGCTGGAAGGCCGCTACATCGTGCACCCCAACCAGCCGCTACCCGCGTTCGACACGCAAACCGCCAAAGCCTACCACGTCACGGACGAGCACATCGCCGACCGCGCTCTATATGCGCTCATCTGCCCGCCGCAGATGCCGGCGCGCCTTAAGCTTATCAAACAATTCAAGAACGGTTCGCATCCCAACCTGATTACGCTTGCCGCCGGCGGCATCATCGATTTTTCCCCTTCCGGCGAGCAGCGCTATGCGCTGGTCTATGAAACCCCGAAAGGCCGAACGCTTTCCGAGATCGTCGCGGAGCAGAACGGCAAGATCCTGCCCGAAATCTTCATCGTCGAGCACATCCTTGGACCGCTCGCCGACGTTATCGGTTATTTTGAGAGCATCGGCATGGCGCACGGGCGCATCAACCCGGACAATCTGTTTTACGGCGATAGCTTAACCGTCGGCGAATGCATCTCCGAGCCGTGCGGCTATTCCCAGGATTTTCATTTCGAGCCGGTGGAGCGCATGCAGGCGCTTCCTGCCGGCAAAGGCGAATGCAGCGTGGCGGACGACATTTACGCACTCGGCATTCTGGCGGCGTGGCTGCGCATCGGCGCGGGCATCCTTGCCGAGCCGAACCGCCTCCTTCATTTGAAACGTCTTCTGCGCGACGGCACGCATTACGCGCTGGTCGGCAACCGCGAACTCTCCGATACCATCAAAGACCTGTTGCGCGGCACTTTAAACGATAACACGCTGGAGCGCTGGACATCCACGCAGCTCAAAGCCTGGCTCGGCGGCAAGCGCTACAACCTGCTCGCGCCCGCCATCTCCGCCGCCGGTTCCAGGCCGTTCGTGTTCGAGGGGGCGGAGCACCACAACTTGCGCTCACTCAGCCAGGGCATCCACCAGCACTGGGACAAAGCGCCCGCGCCATTGCGGGATGGCACGCTTGCGCGCTGGGCGGAGCTTTCGGCAAGGAGGAAAGATACGGCGGAAGCCTTAAACCGCACCGTGAAAACGCTTGGCGCGCGCAGCGAGAAGCAAAACAACGAGCTGGTGTCGCGCGCGCTTGCCATTATCGATCCTCATGCGCCGATGCGCCTGAAGGAATTGAGCGTCCACATAGGCGGCGTCGGTCCGCAGCTGGCCGAAACCATGAGCACCCGGAACGAGCCTGCGTTCCAGCGCTTGAATGAAATGATCGATTTGGGCATTGCCAGCGTGTGGGGCGAAATGCAGCGCAAGCTCTACGAAGATGCGCTGCCGCCCGACATGAGCACAAGCTTGTGGAACCTGGAGCGCGCCCGCGCCCAGCTGCGCACGCCTGCTTACGGCTTCGGCATCGAACGCGCGCTGTATGAGCTGAACCCCGATCTTCCCTGCCAGAGTCCGCTGCTTGCAGGCCATTATGTAACAACCCTGCCGCAACTCGTCACGGCGCTCGACCGGGTTGCGGCGAAAGCCGCGCGCGGCGATGAGCCGATTGACCGGCACATCGCCGCCTTCATCTGCGCCAGGCTCGGCATCTCCCAGGAAATGACCGCCAAGGAATTCAAGGCCATCCCCAGCCTCTTGCGCCATAAAGGCCTGATCGCGCTCCGGCTGCTCCACGCCGCGCAGCAGAAGGCAGGCCACCCCAAGCTGCCGGGACTTTCCCTTTGGGCAGCCGCAAGCATCGCTCCCGTCATTGACCATCTGCACAGCAAATCGCTGAAAACTCAGCTGGCCAAAGGCTTAAAGCACATCGCGCCCGAGGGGTATCTAAAGCCTGTCGCCGACTTGGTGTTTCACCCCGAATATCTCGCCGCCGATGCCCAAGGCTTCGCCAATGCCGCGCATATCTACGCAGGCCTCAACGCGCAGATCAACGACTTGAAGCACCCGCGCAAGCGCGCGGCCAATGCCAAGGAGGTAGGGCAAGGCCTCTCGCGCGTTATCGCCTATCTGGTGTTTACGCTCATGCTTGTATTCGTCACCTACGGTAATACTTAAAGTAAGCGTATGGCGGAAGAAAAAGCACCGGAGAAGGCTAAGAAAAAAGGCGGCTTGCTGGGTAAGCTGTTCACCTTCCTGCTGTGCATCGGGCTGATCGTCGTGCTGCAGGTGGGGTTCATTTTCTTCCTCTTCGCGCTGCTGCCTTCGCTGGTGGCGTATTTCATCGATGACAGCCCGTCCAAGCATGCCTATAAAACAGTGCTGGCCTGCAACCTTGCAGGCATGCTGCCGACCCTGGCCGCATTCTCGCGCGGGGCTGCAAGCGTGGCAAATCTTCAATACACGCTGGCCAACCCCATGGCGTGGATGGCGGCGTACGGCGCCGCCGCCGGCGGCTGGCTGCTGGTGTGGATGTGCCGCTCGGCGGCGGTGCTGCTCGTGGAAATCACCTGCGACAACCGCATCGCCTCGCTGGAGAGAACCAAGAAAAAAATGGTGGAGGAGTGGGGCGCGGGCATTCAAGGCGTGGAGCGCTAAACCATCTTCTGCATTAGCAGGTGATCGGCTAGCACCAGCGCCGTCATCGCCTCCGCCACCGGCACGGCGCGAATGCCGACGCACGGGTCATGCCTGCCCTTGGTGCGAAGCATCACCTCGTTGCCGTGCACATCCACCGTTTCCACTTCCGTCAATATCGAACTCGTCGGTTTCACCGCCATGCGCGCCACAATCGCCTGACCGGTGGAGATGCCGCCCAGGATGCCGCCTGCGTGGTTGGAGAGGAATGCCACCCCCCTTTTCTCTCCCCCCGCTTGCGGAGGGAGGTCAGGAGGGAAGCGGCGCATGCTGTCCGCATTGTCCTCGCCGCGGAGAGAAGCCGCCGCGAACCCGTCGCCGATTTCAACGCCCTTGACCGCGTTGATGCTCATCAGCGCCGCCGCCAGATCGGCGTCGAGCTTTCCGTAAATAGGGGCGCCCAGCCCTGCGGGCACGCCTTCCGCCTGCACCTCGATCACCGCGCCTACGGAGGAGCCTTCCTTGCGGATGCCGTCCAGATACGCTTCCCACTGCTTCGCCATGCGCGCATCGGGACACCAAAACGGGTTATTCTCGCATGTCTCCCAATCCCACGCCCGCTTGTCGATGGCGTGCTCGCCCATCTGCACCAGCGCCGCGCGGATGCGAATACCATCCCCCAGCACTTTCCTGGCAATCGCTCCCGCCGCTACGCGGCACGCCGTCTCCCGCGCGCTCGACCTGCCGCCGCCGCGGTAATCGCGGACGCCGTATTTCATGTGATAGGTGTAATCGGCATGGCCGGGGCGGAAGGAATCCTTAATCTCCGAATAATCCTTCGAGCGCTGGTCTTCGTTGGCGATCATCAGCGAAACTGGCGTCCCCGTCGTCATCCCCTCGAATACGCCGGAAAGGATTTGAACCGTATCGCTTTCCTTGCGCTGCGTGGTAAAGCGCGACTGCGCGGGCTTTCGCCTATCCAGCCATGGCTGGATATCGGCTTCCGAAAGCGGAATGCGCGGCGGCACCCCGTCCACCACGCAGCCGATGGCAGGCCCATGGCTCTCGCCCCAGCTGGTCATGCGGAAATATCTGCCGAAGGTGTTGCAGGTCATCGGAAGGCTTCGTAAGTGGTAAGTGGTAAGTGGTAAGTGGTATGCTGCATAACTAACTACGTACGACTTACCACGTACTATTTATGCCTCAAACCGTCGCAATATCCGGCGCATCCGCGCGCTTCATGCCGACCACGTGATAGCCGGAATCGACATGCAGCACTTCGCCCGTCGTGCCTGAGCCTAGGTCGGAGAGAAGGTAGACGCCCGCCCCGCCCACATCCGTCAGCGTGGTGTTGCGCTGAAGCGGGGCATTGTATTCGTTCCATTTGAGGATATAGCGGAAATCGCCGATGCCGGAGGCCGCCAGCGTCTTCACCGGCCCGGCGGAGATGGCGTTGACGCGGATATTCTCGCCTCCCAAATCTACCGCCAGATAGCGCACGCTCGCCTCCAGCGCCGCTTTCGCCACGCCCATGACGTTGTAATGCGGCATCACGCGCTCCGCGCCCAGATAGCTCAAGGTCAGCATGCTGCCGCCACGGCGCATCAGCTTCCGCGCACGCTGCGCGAGCGCAGTGAACGAATAGCACGACACGTTCATCGTCAGCTGGAAATTCTCCAGGCTGGTGTCGACGTAATCGCCCTTCAGCTCGTTTTTGTCGGAATAAGCGATGGCATGCACCAGAAAATCGAGTGCGCTCCATTCTTTCTCGATGCCTGCAAACAGCGCGTCCATGCTGGCCGCATCCGTCACATCGCAAGGCATGACCAGCGACGAATCGAGGCTGGCGGCCAGCGGGCGCACTCGTTTTTCCAGAGCCTCGCCCTGAAAGGTAAACGCCAACTCCGCTCCCTGCGCGCGCGCATGCTGACTGATGCCCCAGGCGAGCGATTTCTCATTCGCCACGCCCATGATTAGCCCGCGTTTGCCTTTCAGCAGCTCTCCTTTGGGGATGGGCGGAGAAGAAACAGCTTCCATCGCGCTACCGCTTGCCTGAAGCAATGCGTTAGTCATCCAGCTTACTGAACGACTTTCCAGGTGCCGTCCGGCTCGCGGCAAGCGGTGCCGTGCGCTTCCTGATACTGCCCGCCGATCTCGACGCGCTGGACGAATTCGCGGCAGTAGCGGCCATTGTTTTGGTAGTAATTCCCCGGCATCACGCTGCCGCTGTTGGTGGCCGCCCAGGGGAGTGTTTCGCCCGGCTGGGAATATTCCAGCGCGCGCTGGGTGGTGCTTTGAAGCGCTGCCCGGTCGGCGTTGTCCAGCGAGCGCCCGACGGAATTGCCGATGCCCGCGCCGATCAACGTTCCCGCGATGGTGGCGATGGTTCTGCCGGAGCCGCCGCCGATCTGGTTGCCCAGCACGCCGCCGCCGATGGCGCCCGCCACCGTGCCGACATCCTGCTTATTGATATTTCCGCCCGACATCACGCCGCGGCCAGGCTGACCGTACTGGTCGGTGCAACCCGCAGCCAGGGTAACGATAAGCGCGGAAGCCAAAATGCTATGTATTTTCATAAATCTATCCTGCCAAAATGATTCTTTTAAAGCGCTGAAACTCAAGCGCCATGACCGCCGTTTATCGCATAGAACCCATGCACGCGCAATAGCGAAACGATGGAGGGATAATTACATCTTGGCAATCATTGCCTCAGTAAACGCGCGCTTTGGGCGGGAACACCTGCACTTCGTTCGAGAGCGTATAAAGATGCACCGGGCGGTAATCGAGCGCCACATTTCCGCGGTCGTCAAGCCAAGCGTAGGTGTGCTTCATCCAGTGCTCGTCGTCGCGATCGGGGAAATCTTCGCGCGCATGCGCCCCGCGGCTTTCCTGGCGGTTGTTTGCCCCTGCGATGGTAATAAGCGCCTGGCTGCGTAAGTTGTCCAACTCAAGCGCCTCAACTAGATCGGAATTCCATATCAGCGTCCGGTCCGCAATCGCCAAATGGTCGAAGCTCTTCCATACCTCGCGCATCTGCTCCGTGCCTTCTTCCAGCACATTCCTGTCACGGAAGACGGCGGCGTGATTCTGCATGGTTCGCTGCATGTTGCGGCGGATTTCGGCGGTGCGCATCGCGCCGTTTGCATGGCGGATGCGGTCGAACCGGCTTAAACAAGCATCGGTTGCCGCGCCGTCCAGCGCCGCGCGATGCGAGCTGCCGGGCGTCACCAGCTCCCGCGCGCGGATCGCCGCCGCGCGCCCGAACACCACCAGGTCGAGCAGTGAATTGCTCCCCAAACGGTTCGCCCCGTGCACCGAGACGCACGCCGCCTCGCCGATGGCCATCAGGCCGGGCACGATCGTCTCCGCATTGCCGCCTTTCATCGTCACCACCTCGCCGAAGACGTTGGTGGGAATGCCGCCCATGTTGTAATGCACGGTGGGCAGCACCGGAATCGGCTGCTTGGTGACATCCACGCCTGCGAAAATCTTCGCCGTCTCCGAAATACCGGGCAGGCGCTCATGCAGGATAGCCGGGTCGAGATGATCGAGATGGAGATAGATATGGTCCCTGTTTGGCCCCACGCCCCTGCCCTCGCGGATTTCTACCGTCATGGCGCGGGATACCACATCGCGCGACGCTAGATCCTTGGCGCTCGGCGCATACCGCTCCATAAAGCGCTCGCCCTCGGAGTTGACGAGATACCCGCCCTCCCCGCGCGCACCCTCGGTAATCAGGCAGCCCGCGCCGTACACGCCCGTGGGGTGGAACTGCACGAATTCCATATCCTCCATCGCCAGCCCGGCGCGGATCGCCATGCCGCCGCCATCGCCGGTGGAGGTGTGCGCGGAGGTGCAGGAAAAGTAAGCCCTGCCGTAGCCCCCCGTGGCCAGCACCACCAGATGCGCATTGAAGCGGTGCATGGTGCCGTCGTCCAGATTCCATGCCATCACCCCACGGCAGACGCCTTCATCGTCCATCAGCAGATCGATGGCGAAATATTCCACGAAAAACTGCGCCGAGCGGCGGAGCGCTTGCGTGTAGAGCGTATGCAGGATGGCATGCCCCGTGCGGTCGGCGGCGGCGCAGGTGCGCTGCGCAGTGCCCTTGCCGAAATGCGTGGTCATCCCGCCGAAGGGGCGCTGGTAAATCTTGCCCTGTTCGGTGCGCGAGAACGGCACGCCGAAATGCTCCAGCTCGATGACGGAAGCGGCGGCGTTCTTGCACATGTATTCAATCGCATCCTGGTCGCCCAGCCAGTCCGATCCCTTGACGGTGTCGTACATGTGCCAGCGCCAATCATCGTCGCCCATATTGCCGAGCGAGGCGGAAATTCCGCCCTGCGCCGCCACCGTATGCGAGCGCGTGGGAAACACTTTCGTGACGCATGCAGTATTCAAGCCAGCCGAAGCCATCCCAAGGGTCGCGCGCAACCCCGCACCGCCCGCGCCGACGACGACGACATCATGAAAATGGTCGGTAATGGGATAAGCGGTCATAAAGCTAAGGCGATGATAGAAGAATGAAATATAATGCCAGTCATCCCCGCCTTGAGCGGGGATCTAGAGCTAATAGGCAAAGCCTGCGCGTTTATCCTTAGATCCCCGCTCAAGCCGGGGATGACGTTAGCGAAGGATATCATAAAGTCTAATGTCCCGCCCAATCGAGGTGCAACCACAGCACGGCGATGAGGCTCACTGCGCCGAGTATCGTGCAAGAAAAGTGATTGGCGATAATCAGCGTGAACTTGCAACATGGCGTGTGCACGTAATCCTCGATAATCACCTGGTTGCCCAAAGCAGCATGCCAAAAGCCCGTGATGATCAGCAGCGCCATTAACAGAGCGTTTAGAGGCGAATTCATCCATTCCGAGACTTCCGCCGCTGTCGCTGAAAAAATCATCACGGAAAGCAACTGGTAGACGAACCATAAGCAAAGCGGAATCAGCGCCAGTGCAGTCAAGCGTTCCTTCCACCAAACATTAACACCGCCTTTGGCGGAGCCGTATCCCTTGGCGGTGCGCAGGCGACTGCGGAGTTTCGGCTGTTCCATCGCTACATCGCCCCAGATGTTTTGAACATGATACACGCCCAGGTCAAGAGCGTCATTGCTACGGTAGCGACCAGCACAGTCACCCCGCTTTTATACGCCGCATGGATTTCCAGCCCGCGCCCTGCATCCCACGTCAGATGGCGGATGCCGTTGCACAAATGATAGTAAAACGCTGCCGTCCAACCGAATAGCAGGATTTGCCCGACAACCGAACTGAGCAGGATGTGCAAGGCATGAAAAAAATCCGGAAAATACGCCGCCGACACCAGCCACGCCACGAACAGCACGCTGCCGATGCTTAAAGCAAAGCCGGTGATGCGGTGGAGAATCGACAGCGTATTGGTCATCAGCCAGCTGTAGATGCTCAAATGCGGCGAGGTAGGGCGCGGATGCATAAGGGAAAATCGAACAACGAATAGATTGAGCGTGGCTACACCTATAGCGCAACCGTTTAGAAATGCAACCGGCTTGAGCGTGGTATTTACAGGCGTTTGAGCCGCTCGCCCGCGCGCTGGCCGACGGCTTCAGCCTCGGCGGCATCTCCCTTTTCCTCTACGGTGCGGCAGAAGCTACCGT
>CAYMDD010000055.1:8284-9038 GCA_964389045.1 uncultured Rickettsiales bacterium | reverse complement strand
CCACAGGGGTGGATCGGCAGCTTCTTTGACCCGCTGGGCATCAAAATTGCCTTTGCGCCGCCGGGCATCACCATCGCGCTGATCTTCATCGGCCTGCCGTTCGTAGTGCGCACCGTGGAGCCGGTGCTTCAAGATATCGACCGCGAAGTGGAAGAAGCCTCGCTTTCGCTCGGCGCCAACCGCTGGCAAACCTTTACCAGGGTGCTGCTCCCCACGATTACGCCTGCGCTGATGACGGGCTTCGCGCTCGCCTTCGCGCGCGGCTTAGGCGAATACGGCTCGGGGATTTTCATTGCCGGCAACATCCCTTACCTTTCCGAAATCGTGCCGCTGCTGATTGTCACCCATTTGGAGCAGTACGACGTGCCGGGCGCCACGGCGCTGGCCTGCGTCATGCTGGTGGCCTCGTTCATCATGCTTTTGGTGATTAACTTGTTGCAGCGCTGGTCGGGCGCGCGGGCGGCGAAGTAGATGGCCTCCGGCATACGCTCAACGGAGGAGCCGCTGGCGGTAAGGCTGCTGCTGATCGCGCTGGCGCTCGGCTTCATGCTGCTGTTGATCGCCCTGCCGCTGGCCGCCGTGTTTGTGGAAGCCTTCCGGCAAGGGGTGGATGCGTATTTCGCCGCGCTGAAAGAGCCGAACGCATTGGCTGCCATCCGCCTGACGCTGATCGTGGCGGCGATCGCAGTGCCTCCGAACCTTACGCTTGTCATCTCTACACACCTGGCGCTACCGACGACCACAGACATGTACA
>CAYMDD010000055.1:0-8274 GCA_964389045.1 uncultured Rickettsiales bacterium | reverse complement strand
CGGCGATCGCCGTGCCACTGAATCTGGTGTTCGGCATCGCCAGCGCCTGGGCGGTAACGAAGTTCGAATTCATGGGCAAGCGCCTGCTAATCACGCTGATCGACCTGCCGTTTTCCGTCTCCCCCGTCATCTCCGGGCTGATCTACGTATTATTGTTCGGCGCACATAGCGCGCTTGGGCATTGGCTGATCGAACACGACATACAGATCATTTTTGCAGTGCCGGGGCTGGTGATCGCCACCATTTTCATCACCCTTCCCTTCGTCGCCCGCGAACTGATCCCGCTGATGGAGGAACAGGGCACGGAAGGCGAAGAAGCCGCCGTCATGCTTGGCGCAGGCGGCTGGCAGACGTTTTTCAAGGTCACGCTTCCCAACATCAAATGGGCGCTGCTCTATGGCGTGCTGCTGTGCAACGCCCGCGCGATGGGCGAGTTCGGCGCGGTATCGGTGGTTTCCGGCCATATCCGCGGCAAAACCAATACCATCCCGCTTCACGTGGAGATTCTTTATAACGAATACAATTTCGTGGCGGCGTTTGCAGTGGCTTCCATCCTTACGCTGCTCGCCATCCTTACGCTGATGATAAAGCGCGTCGTGGAGCTGCGCTACGGCCATGCGTAATTGTTGAAATAGGGGCATTATGAGTATTCAGGTCAGCAACATCTGCAAATCCTTCGGCCAGTACCCGGTGTTGAATAACGTGAACCTGGAGGTCAAAACCGGCGAGCTGATCGCGCTCCTCGGCCCCTCCGGCTCCGGCAAAACTACCCTGCTGCGCATCATCGCCGGTCTCGACCAGGCCGATTCCGGCAATGTGATGATCGAGGGCGAAGAGGCGAGTAAGCTCAACATCAAGGAGCGCAATGTCGGCTTCGTCTTCCAGCATTATGCGCTGTTCAAGCACATGAGCGTATTCGAAAACGTGGCGTTCGGCCTCAAGGTGCGTCCCAAATCCGTCCGCCCCAGCGAGCGCGACATCCGCGACCGTGTGATGCGCCTGCTTGAGCTGGTGCATCTGGATCAGTTTCACAACCGCTACCCCGCCCAGCTTTCCGGCGGTCAGCGTCAGCGCGTGGCGCTGGCGCGCGCGCTGGCGGTGGAGCCAAAGCTCCTGCTACTCGATGAGCCGTTCGGCGCGCTCGACGCCAAGGTGCGCAAGGAACTCCGTCGCTGGCTGAGGCGGCTTCACGACGATATCCACATCACCAGCATCTTCGTCACGCACGATCAGGAAGAGGCGATGGAGGTGTCCGACCGTGTGGTGGTGATGAACGCAGGCACGATCGAGCAGGTCGGTAGCCCGGAGGATGTCTATCACCGCCCCATCAGCGGCTTCGTTTATGATTTTCTCGGTAACTACAATGAGTTCGCAGGCTGGCGCGATGAAAAAGGCGTGATCCACCTGGCCGAAGACGATCTATGGGAAGCCCCGCCCGCAAGCGCAGTGCAACCCGCGGCGCGCCGTTCGCATTTCAACTGGCTAAACCGTTACCCGGAGGTTAGCGGCCTGGTCAAGCGTGTGCTGCCGGGCATGCCGCTGCCCTCCCCGCAAATGCAGACCGCCACGCAACCGGCGGCGCTCTCTCCCCGCCAGCGCATGCGCGCACGGCTGGCAGAGCGCGGCGTGCCAGTGCGCGTTTTCGCCCGCCCGCATGAGATGTTCGTCACCAGAACGCCGGAGGAAGGGCACGAATACATCCCCGTCCGCGTCATCCACATCAACCCGGCAGGCAGCCTCGCCAAGCTGGAAATGCAGCGCAAAAACGGCGTGATCCTGCAGGCGGAAGTGCCCAAAACCATCATCGATGCCCTACATATCCGCAAGGGCGACGAATTACTGGTCAGGCCGAAGAATGTGCGGGTGTTTGAGTGAGCCGTGAGTTGTAAACTCGTAGCTCGTAATTCATAATTCGTTATGCTACGCTTTTCTTTACGAATTACGAGCTACGAGTCACGCGCCGGCATGAGCTTCCGCAACAACATCCCAAACTATCTTACTTATTTCCGCATCGCCGTCATCCCGGCGCTGGCGCTGGCGTTTTACCTTAAAGCTCCCCTCTCCCACCAGCTCTCTGCGCTGCTGTTTTTGCTCGCCAGCATCACTGACTGGCTGGACGGCTATGTGGCAAGGCTTTTGAACGCACAGTCTAACATTGGCCGTTTTCTTGACCCTATCGCCGATAAATTATTGGTGGCTACCGCCATCCTGCTGCTGGTCAACGCCGATCGCGCGCCGATTATCCCGTCCATTGCCATCGTCTGCCGCGAGATTTTAGTGTCGGGCTTGCGCGAATACTTGGCGGAGATCCGCATCAGCGTGCCGGTTTCGCGCCTGGCGAAATACAAAACGGCAACGCAGATGACGGCGATATTCCTGCTTCTTCTCAGCACCGCGGCGCCTCCGTGGCTCGATGCCGATTTCGCGGGCCGCGCACTGCTATGGATTGCAGCGCTGCTTACGCTTTTCACCGGCTATGCGTACCTGCGCACCGGCTGGAAGCACATGCAGTGAACCATCACGCCAAATCGGCGTATTCCGCATGCCGCCTCATGTATGCGGCGGCGAATGAGCAGAGAGGGGTGACCTTCATTCAACCCGCGGCTTCTGGCGTCTTCCAATGCAAACTTGACCAGCGCGGAGCCGATGCCGCGGTTTTCAAGCTGTTTCGGCACGCCGACATGAGTAATTACCATCCGCTCCCCCTGCTGCATATAATCCGCCACTGCGCGGTAGCCATCAATATCGATGGTATAACGACTTTGTGATGTATCGTTGATAATCGTCTGCATAACTGACTTTACCCTCAATTGCTAATGCATTGCTTTAAGAATGTTCATCGCCGCTTTCTGGTATGCGTCGGCGGCGATGCCTTGATCCGCCGCCATCCCCCGGTCACCCGCTTCGCGCAAGCTTGGCTCCAGCGGCACTTGCGCAAGCAGCGGCACACCGAATTCGCGCGCGAGCGCAGCGCCCCCGCCTTCTCCGAACAGCGCATGGCGCGTGCCTCCGGCCTCAAACCAGCTCATGTTCTCGATAATTCCGAGGATCGGCACGCGAAGCTTTTGAAACGCCACCGCCGCCTTCCGCGCATCCGCCACCGCCACGTCCTGCGGCGTGGTAACGATAAGAGCGCCGTCCAGCGGAGCATTTTGCGCCAGGCTCAACAATACATCGCCTGTCCCGGGCGGCATATCGACCAACAGCATATCAAGCGGCGCACCGCCCTGCTGCCAGCGCGTGGCGCGCAGCAGCTGGGAAAGCGTCTTGGAGATTATCGGCCCGCGCAGCACCGCCGCCTGGCCTTGAAACAAAAATTCCACCGACATGCACGAGATGCCGCGCGCGACGGGCGGCAGCATCTTGCCACCCTCGATCTCCGGCTGGCCCGCCCCCATCAACCCCAGCATCCGCGGCATGGAGGGGCCGTAAATATCCGCATCCAGCAAGCCCGCCCGCTTGCCCAGACGCATGAAAGCCTGCGCCAGCTGCACGGCGCTGGTCGATTTCCCCACCCCGCCCTTGCCCGATGCCACGGCAATGAGGCGCTTGACCCCCTCCACCGGCGCGGGCACAGCCGGCATGGAAGGAGCTTGATGCGCCGTCGGCACCGCCGTCACGCTCAAAATGCCGGGCAGTGCGCTAACCGCCGCCTCGCACGCGGCGCGTAAGCGCTCGGCTTGCGCTTCGGTGCCCTTCGGCATGTCAATCAGGAAACCCGCCTTACCGTCCTTCACTGTAACACCGGAGATGCGCCCTGCGCTCACTACATCGCTCTTTGACCATGGATCGGCGACGGTGGTTAGGGCTTTCAGGATATTTTCGCGGGTGAGCGGCATGGGCTTGTCCTTGGATACGCTTTCCCTTATATAAGGTGAGCACTGCAAATCACCAATAAGGATTAGGAGCGGCGATGGCCTGGGGCGGCAAAGGCGGAGGATGGGATGGCGGCGGTCCGTGGGGCGCGCCTCCCGGTAAAACACCCGGAAGCGGCAAGCCTCCCGGCGGCGGCAAGGAGCCGAACCGCCCGCCCACACCACCCGATCTGGAAGAATGGCTCAAGCGCACGCAGGAGCGCATGCGCAACCGTTTTTCCGGCAACGGCGGAGAAGGCGGCGGCGGAGGCGAGAACGCGCGCCGCGGCTTCACCCTGCTGGCGGGCGCGGCGTTCCTTTTATGGATCGCCTCCGGCGTGTATCTGGTGCGGACGGACGAGGTCGGCGTCGTCATGCGCTTCGGCGAATACAAGGACACCACCCTGCCCGGCATCAACTACCATTGGCCCTACCCCTTCGAAAGCGTGCGCACGCCGAAGGTAACGGTGGTTAACCGCGTAGAGGTGGGCTTCAGCTCCGCCCGCGCGCGCGGCGGCAGGGGGGAGGCGCCCGTGCCGGAGGAAAGCCTGATGCTGACCGGCGATGAAAACATCGTCGATATCAATTTCGAAGTGCAGTGGATCATCTCCGACGCCGAGAAATACCTTTTCAACATCAGGAACCCGGAAGAAACGGTCAAAGCCGTGGCCGAAAGCGCCATGCGCGAGGTCATCGGACGCACGGAAATCGCAACCGTGCTGGCCGCAGGCCGAGAGCAGGTGGCGCTTCAGACCAAGCAATTGCTGCAAGACATCATGAACCAGTACAATTCCGGCATCGAGATCGTCACCGTCAACTTGCGCGACGTTAACCCGCCCGCCCAAGTGCGCGACGCCTATCTCGATGTGCAATCGGCCAAGGCCGACGCCGAAACCGAGCGCAACCAGGCCGAAGCCTACCGCAACGATATCATCCCCCGCGCCCGCGGCCAGGCCGAGCAGATATTGCAGGACGCCGAAGCCTACCGTCAGGAAGTGATCGCCCGAGCGCAGGGCGAGGCCGCGCGCTTCACCTCCGTCTACAATGAATACCGGCAGGCGCCCGCCGTCACCCGCCAGCGCATGTATCTGGAAACGATGGAAAGCGTGCTGCAGGGTGCGAATAAGCTGATTACCGGTGGGAAAGGTGGTGTGGTGCCGTACCTGCCCCTGCCGGAGCTGAGGAAACTGGAGGCCAAGCCATGACGCAGATGCGCTACACTCTTCTCACCGCCAGCGCGGTGATCGCCGCGTTCGTCTTGGTCAATGCCATGTACGTCCTGCCGCAGACCGAGCAGGCGCTGGTGCTGCAATTCGGGCGCCCGGTACGCGTGCTGCAGGAGCCAGGCTTGAAATGGAAGGTGCCCTTTATGCAGAATGTGGAGTTCTACGACAAGCGCCTGCTCGATTTCAACGCCGAGCCGAAGGAAGTGACCGCCGCCGACGCCAAGCGCCTGATCGTCGATGCTTTCTTACGCTACCGCATCACCGATCCGCTGCGCTTCAAGCAGTCGGTCGGCACGGAGGCGAATCTGCGCTCGCGCATGAACTCCTACCTTGAATCGGCGCTGAAACAGGCGCTGGGCCGGGTGCCTTTAAGCGCCATCGTCACCGAGCAGCGGGGCGACATCATGGAGCGCGTGCGCGGACTGGTCAACGCCCAGGCCGCTGGCGCGCGCCTCGATGCGGATGGAAACGTCATCCCCGGCAATTCCTCCCAGGGCTTCGGCATCGAAGTGGTAGACGTGCGTATCCTGCGCGCGGACTTGCCGAAGGAGAACTCCGAGAGCATCTACCGCCGCATGCAAACCGCGCGTGAGCAGGAAGCCAAACAGAACCGCGCGCAAGGCGCGGAGGAAGCGCAGAAAATCAAAGCGCTTGCCGAAAAAGACCGCACTGTGCTCCTCGCCGAATCGCGCCGCAAGGCCGAAGAAATCCGCGGCGAAGGCGACCGCGAGGCCACGCGCATCTTCGCCGAAGCGTATGGGGCGGACCCTGAATTCGCCAAATTCTACCGCAGCCTCCAGGCTTACCGCCGCACGCTTGACGCCAAGGACACTACCCTCATCCTCTCGCCGGACAGCGGCTTCCTGCAATATTTGGAGAAAGGGGCGGAGAAGTAATAAAGTCATCCCGGCACAGGCCGGGATCCACGCTTTCGCCGGGGCAAGAAAGAAATAGGGTTCCAGGCCTGCGCCGGGATGACGGCATCTTAAAAAATCATATATGATTTCCATCTCTTTCGCCACTCCCGCCGATACGCCGCTGATCCTTTCGCTGATCCGAGAACTGGCAGAGTATGAAAAACTCAGCCACGAAGTAAAAACGACGGAAGAGGATTTAAGCCGAAGCCTGTTCGGAGAGAAACCGGAGGCGGAAGTGCTGCTCGCTTTCGTGAATAGCGAAGCCGCCGGCTTCTGCCTGTTCTTCCACAACTACTCCACGTTCTTAAGCCGCAAAGGCCTCTACATCGAAGACGCCTATGTCCGCCCCGACTATCGCGGCCAGGGAGTAGGCCGCGCGTTGTTCCGCGCCTGCGCGCAGATCGCCAAAGAGCGGAATTGCGGGCGGATGGAATGGTGGGTGCTTGACTGGAACGCCCCTGCGCTCCATTTTTATGAAAAGCTCGGCGCGGAGGCGATGCGCGACTGGACAGTGCACCGGCTGACCTCCGAGCAATTCGATACGGTCTAAACCTAACAATAGGATTCTCGATGCGGCGTGTTGCAAGCTTCCTCTCCGTTGCCTTGGCCGGCACCATGCTCACCCTTTCTGCGCCCGCACCTGGTCTTGCGCGCGAGATGCCTGGCAGCTTCGCCGACCTGGTGGAAACGCTCTCCCCAGCGGTAGTCAACATCTCCACCACGCAGAAAGTCAAAGGCGGCGTCGGCCCGATGGGCATCCCGCTCGATCAGCTGCCGGATACGCCGGAGATGGATCAATTCCGTGATTTCATGGAGCGCTTCGGCGGTTTAGGCCAGGATAAAGACGGCGGCGCGGAGCGCGAAGTCACCTCGCTCGGCTCCGGTTTCATTGTCGAAGCGGCGGGCTATATTATCACCAACTACCACGTCATCGACCAGGCCAGCGACATCAAGGTGACGTTGAGCGACAAAACGCAGTATACCGCTAAAGTCATCGGGCGCGACAACAAAACCGAGTTGGCACTGCTCACAGGCGAGGCCAAGAAGCCCCTGCCCTTCGTCTCGCTCGGCGATTCCGACGCCGCCCGCGTGGGCGATTGGGTGATCGCCATCGGCAACCCGTTCGGGCTTGGCGGATCGGTCACCGCCGGCATCATCTCCGCGCGCCAGCGCTCGATTCACGCCGGCCCCTTCGACGATTTCCTGCAAACGGACGCTTCCATCAACCGCGGCAATTCCGGCGGCCCGCTGTTCGACATGAGCGGCAGGGTGGTGGGCATCAACTCCGCGATTTTCTCCCCCTCCGGCGGCAATATCGGCATCGGCTTTGCCATCCCTGCCGCCATCGCCAGGCCGGTGATCGAGCAGCTCAAAACCTACGGGCGCACGCATCGCGGCTGGCTGGGCGTGAAGATTCAGGAAGTCTCCGAGGAAGTGGCCGAAAGCGTCGGCCTGCCTGCGCCGACGGGCGCGCTGGTGCTGGAAGTCACCCCCGGCGGTCCCGCGGCTAAAATCGGCATCAAGGAAGGCGATATCATTACCCAATATAACGGCAGGGACATTACCGAGATGCGCTTCCTCCCCCGCATGGTCGCCGAAACCAAGATCGACAGCCAGGCCACCGTCACCGTATGGCGGAAGGGCAAAGCGCAGACCTACCCCATCACCATCGGCGAACTGAAGGAAGATGATGACAATAAAGGGGAAGAAGGCAGTGGCAAAAAAGGCGAAACGCGCGGTTCCGACGCCAAATCTATGCTGGGCATGCGTTTGAATACTTTGACGCCGGAGTTACGCCGCGAATATCGCGTGGAGGAGAAAACGCAAGGCATCGCCGTTGTCGCTGTGGAGGAAAATTCCGAAGCGGATAAGCGCGGCTTCGCGGAAGGAGACATCATCACCGAAGTAAACGGCACACCCGTTAGAACCTACGACGAGCTGAAAGCCGCCATCGACGGAGCTAAAAAAGCAGGCCGTAAATTCGCCCTGCTCAAAGTCGTCCGTAACAAGGATTCCGCCTTCATCACCCTGCCGACCAGCGAGGCGAAGAAGGAATAATCTGCATTTAGGTGCAGTATTACAAAGGCTCGCTCACATGCAGCACATCATACGGCTGAAAGCAATCGCTGTGCGGCTTCGGCGCGGCGGACTGGCTTTCCCATAGGGAAAAGCGCATCACTTCCCAGCGTTCTGCATCCAGTGCGCTGACGTGCAGGTAAAGTCCCGGATGCGTTTCCCGGATTGCGATTTGCGCTTTTTTTTCCTCCGCCGCAAATT
>CAYMDD010000054.1:0-9263 GCA_964389045.1 uncultured Rickettsiales bacterium | reverse complement strand
CTTTAAATATTCCACCGTGCTGGCCGCTTCCTGCTCGATAATCCCTGCCGCCACCGCGGGCTGGTCTTCGCTCAAAGACTGGCCGAGCCGCGTGAAAATCATTTTCCCCTTATGGAAAACGATCTGCCGGAATCCGCTGACTTTATTATGGCTTACCAGGAACAGCCAATCCTTCTCATCCCCGCTTAACGGTTGACTTAACTGCTTCGCCACCGCTTCGCATTCCACCGGCAAAGTGAAGATGCCGCGGCAGCGGTTGGGAAGCCCCGCTACCCAGTCCATCCACTGCTTCATGGCGGCTGTCTGCTCCACCGCCACCATCATGAAATTCCAGTCTTTGCGCGCGCCTTCCTCACGCCCCAGTATGATACTGCTTTTGAGCGTGACATTCGGGAATTCCCGGTCTAGGCGGCGTTTAATCAGCTTGGCGGTACTGAGCGAACTGACGGGAGGAAGCGTCTGCTGCTGATAGCTTTGGTCGATCGTATCGAGAAAAACGGAAATCGGCGCATTGGGGTGCTTGGCCGCCAGCGCATCGAAATCCTCGTGGCTGGAAGAATCAAAATCGGGGGCAAAATGGCGCGATTGCAGCACGCCGCCGATGAAATGCGCAAGAATGGCGCCTTCGTCTCCCACCAGGAGCGCCAGGCGCATTTTCGGCTTACGCCGCGTTTTTTTGATCCGCGGGGGTTTAAGCGTCTTGGATTTGGAGCGAGATAAAGACAGGCGCATGAGGAAGGTTTTACGGATTTCGACCGCAACTATATCACCTCAAAATATTTAACCAAAGCCTAATGCTTCCAGATTTGCCAGGACTAGAATTTGCCAGGACTAGAATTTGATTTTGCTGAACGACTCATAGAGTGGTCCGAATACGGCGGCGATAATCCAGAAAATCAGCACGCCCATGACCACGGTCAACGCTGGCTGCACCATGCCGACCAGGCTGTCCACCGAGTCGTTTACCTCGCGGTTATAGAAAAAGTTCACATTTTCCAGCGCATCGTTCATGTTTCCGCTGTCTTCGCCGACTTTGAACATGCGAACCACAAGGTTGGGAAATTGATTGGAAAGGCGAAGCGATGAGGTCAGCGAATTGCCCTCCATCACGCTGGTACGCACGAAATCGATGGAGTCTTTGAGCACGCGGTTGCCCACCACGTCCCGCGCGGAGGAGAGCGCTTCCAGGATTTCGATGCCGCTTTTGAACATCACCGAGAAGAAATGGGTGAACCGCGCCAGGTCGATCTTGCGGATAACGGGGCCGAATACAGGCATGCGCAGCCAAATAGAATCGGTCTTATACGCGAACCCTTCCGATACCCGCCGCAGGATGAAATAGAGAATAAGCAGACCTACCGGCAGCCCAAGTATAATATACCAGTAATTTTCGAATGCATCGGAAGTGGCAATCAGTGCACGGGTATGAAGAGGAAGCGTGAATCCTTGCGCGACGATGAAGTTCACCAGCTTCGGCACCACGAAAATCATCAGCACGCTGATGACCAGCGCAATCACCACCAGCAGCACCGCCGGATAGCGCGTGGCTTTCTTGACCTTGCGGCGGATTTCCGCCGACCATTTCAGATGCTCGCTGATATGGTGGAACGAATCGGCCAGATTGCCGGTTTTCTCGCCCGCAGCTACCAGGCCTACGATAATGCGACTGAATACCTTAGGGTATGCCGCCAGCGCCGCCGAAAACTGGCTGCCGTTTTTCACCGATTCATAGACGCCCGTCAGCACGTCTTTGAGCTTGGGCGATTCGGTGGTGTCGCGCACATCGGCGAGCGCCTCGTGCAGCGGCACGCCCGCGCGGTCGAGCTGCTCCAGATGCATGCATAAGATGATTAAATCCTTCAGCTTCACCTTGCCGAAGCGCGAACCGCGCTTCTGCCGCGCCTCACGCGAGCTAAGCAGCTCCAGCCCCAACTGCTTGAGCCGCGCTTCCAGGTCGAACTCATTGTCCGCCGTCACCACACCGCGGATGGTGCGGCCTTTGTTGGAGATGGCGGAGTAGTTGTAGGAAGGCATTGGTCTAGCCGTTAGTCGTTAGTAGTCTGTCGTTGATCGCAAGTATAGCGCAATTGATTTAAGACTTTGTTACTAAAGACTAAAGACTGCAACCGACTACTAACGACCGACTATCAACAAATTACAGCCTGTCCGTCAAATCGACCGTGCCCATCAGCTCTTTCAAGTCGATTTCACCTGCCAGCACTTTATTTACCCCGTCTTCCACCATCGAGACGAACCCTTCTTTGACGATATGGTCCATCATCACGCGGCGGGTGGCGCGCGTGGAGATCAGTTCGTCCATCTCCTTGTCGATACGCACGATTTCGGCGAGCGCCGTGCGGCCTTTATAGCCCTTGCCGTTGCATTTCCCGCAGCCCACAGCCTCGTAAATCTGCGGCGGGTCGGTTTCCGGGATGGCAAGCAGGCGGCAATCCTCAGGATTGGCGGTGCGCGCCCGCCTACAGTAAGGGCAGAGCTTGCGCGCAAGGCGTTGTGCCACCACGCCGATCAGCGCGCCGGAAAGCAGCGTCGGCGGCACGCCGATGTCGATCAGACGAGGGATAGCGCCCAGCGCGTCATTGGTGTGAAGCGTAGTGTAGACCTGGGGGCCGGTCAAGGCTGCACGGACAGCCATCAGCGCGGTTTCCTCGTCGCGCACCTCACCGACGAAGATGATATCAGGGTCCTGGCGAAGCAGCGATTTCACGCCCTGGCTGAAGTCGATAATGCCTTCGCGCACGTTGGTCTGGCGGATCAGGGGCAACATGTACTCCACCGGGTCTTCGAGCGTCATGATGTTGACTTCCATGTCATTGATGAAATTCAACACCGAATAAAGCGTAGTGGTTTTACCCGAGCCGGTCGGCCCGGTGACGATGATGATGCCTTCGGGGCGCTTCAGCAGTTTTTTAAGGACGGTGACGTTGTGCTCGCTGTAACCCAGCTGATCGAGCGGCACCAGCGACTTGGCTTTATCGAGCAAACGCATCACGATATTTTCGCCATGGATGGTCGGCTGCGTAGCCACGCGGAAGTCCACGTCGCGCCCGGAAACGTTATAGGTGATGCGCCCGTCCTGCGGAGCGCGGGTTTCGGCGATGTTCATGTTCGCCATAATCTTGATGCGCACCACGATGGCGGCCCAGTAATCGCGGTGGAGGGTGCGCGCCTGCACCATTTCACCGTCCACGCGATAGCGCAGGCGCAAGAAACTCCCCTCCGGCTCGAAGTGGATGTCCGATGCGCCCATTTTGATGGCGTCCACCAGCAGCGCATTCACCAGGCGCACGGTAGGGTTGACGTATCCTTCCTGCTTGCCGTCGAGCTTGCTGGCTTCGCGGATCCCGGTTTCGATCTCGCGCAGAATACCGTCTACCGAGACTTCATAATCGTAATACTGGTCGATCAGGTCGAGGATCTCCGAATCGGTGCAGAAGATCGGCACCAGCTTGATATGGCGGGGAAAATGTCTGCGCACCTGGTCGATAGCGATGACGTTATAAACATCCGCCATGGCCAGGTGGAGCGTGTCTTCCTCCTGGCTCACCGGAATCACTTTGTGGCGAATGGCAAGTTCCTTGGGGATTTTCCGCACCAGGCTGGAATCCAGCATAGTCGATTTGGCGTCGAACTTGGTGGTGCCGGAGGATTCGGCAAGGATTTCGCCCAAGACCGACTCGGTAATAAAGCCCATCTCCACCAAAATCGCGCCGAAGAGCTTTTTGGTGTTTTTTTGTTCCGTCAACGCCACTTGCAGCTGGTCGGTGGAAATCAGCCCCATCTGCACCAGCTTCTCGCCTAAGCGCATCGGCGGCTTTGCGGCGGGCTTAACCTCCTCCGCAGCCACGTCCCCCGGTTGGAGGGACGGCTCTAGGTTGGCTTCGATATTCACGACGGGTAAGTTCATTATAGATGGGGCAGGAGGGTGTAAGCGCGCGTGGTTTAACCTCCTTACTTTACAGAGCAAACCTTACTTTTCTGTTACTTATCGAGACGCTCCGTCAGCGCCTGCCTTAACCAGCGACGCGTTAGGTTTTCCTGTGCCGAATTTTGCTTAAGTCTTTGTGATAAATGCAAAAAATCTACTTTGTCCAAACACTGGTCTTGATTAACGCATGAATAAACATAGGTTTCAGTGCCGGTTTCAGGGTGGATGTGCTTCTGCAGACACTGGGCGCAGATTTCCTTCATCATGCATTGCATGGGCGAATTGATGGAGCCGATGGCCGTATGCGTCGGCTTGAGGTAGGGTTTTAGGATGCCGCGCCGCGCCTGGGCGACGGCTTGCATCATCCGGTCGGAGCCGATGGCAAGGATTTGCTCCACTTCGTGCATCGGAATCACCGGGTTCCCAAGACGCCCCTCGGCGTAAGCCTGCATGGCCTGTACGATATTGCCGTGAAAGGCTTTATCCTGTAGCCGGTTAGGAGAAAATAGGGCGGTATCGCAGCACCAGACGACCACATCCGCCGCCGCTTCGATCTCTTCCTCCTTGTAACGGTCTTCCGCATTGCGGTAACCGGCAAAATACAGCACGCGGCAGCCTGCGTTTTTCATCGCCCTGCCGATGGAGAAGAGCACCGCGTTGCCTAGCCCGCCGCCTGCCAGCAGTACCGTGTCGCCGGAAGGGATATGCGACGGCGCTCCGGTCGGCCCCATCAGCACCACCGGCTCACCCGGCTTGAGATACGCGCACAGATCGGACGATCCGCCCATCTCCAGCACGATCACCGCCACCAACCCTTTCGCCTTATCCACCCACGCTCCCGTCATGGCGAGGGATTCCATGGCCAGGGTACCAGTGGATGGATGACGATTATCCATCGGCGCGGCAAATGCCTCGAAATTCTGCAAGCGGTAGAACTGCCCCGGCTGGAATGCCTCCGCCGCCAGCGGAGCATGCAGCACCACTTCGACAATGGTGGGCGTCAGGCGGTTCACCGCGTGCACACGGGCGCGGAGTAGAGTGTTGATATGAGCGAGGAAAGCGTCATCCTGTGCAGCCGCTACACGGCTCACGGGATGGCGGCTTTGCAATACCTGGCTCACCACCGGATACCCTTGCTTCGCGCTGCCCATGGCTTTCACCACGTTTCCGGCGAAGGATGGGTGCAAGTCACCGAAGAAGCTGACGGCGCGCCCGTCAGCCTCCCGGTGCATCAGCACGTGCGGCATGCCCGGCTTGGCGCAGCGCTGCGGTGAAACCGTATTGCCTGCGGCGTCGATGGCAGCAAACCATTGGCCGTCCAGAAGGATGGCACCGTCTTCGCGGGCGAGCACGGTGTTCGGGCTGGTGCCCGCGGCGAGCAGGATGGTCTTGGCAGGCAGGTAGGCGTCCCGGCATTGCAATCCCCTGGCATGCCCGTAACGGTCCAGCTCGACTTTCACCGGCATGAGATTTTCGGCAAAGGCAATGCCTTCTTCCAGGCCTTTTTCAACTTCTTCATGACTCAACCGATAACTCGGCGCATCCTGGAGGCGCTTACGGTAGCACACGGTCGCCCCGCCCCAGGATGCAAGCAAGCGGGCGATGTCCGGCGCTCTCCCCTCGTTTGCAGCCGATGCGCGCTCCGCGCGAATGGCGCGGGCGTGGCGCAAGAACTCTTCCGCGATTTCCGCGTCTTCCCCCGCCCATGCTTCGCGCTGCTCTATGTTCAGCGCTTCGAAGCGCGCCAGGAATTTCTCGACTTGCACCGGATAATAGGCCAGCGCTTCCGTGGCCGCATCGATGGCCGTCAGGCCGCCGCCGATTACCACAACGGGCAGGCGCATCTGCAAATTAGCGATGGAGTCCGCCCGGGCGGCGCCCGTCAGCTGAAGTCCCATGAGAAAATCGGAGGCCGTGCGCACGCCTCTGGCCAGTCCATTCTCAAGCACGGGCAGGGTAGGCTTGCCTGCGCCCATGCACAAGGCAATATGGTCGAACCCTAAGGCAAAGGCGCTCTTACGGTTCAGCTGCGAGCCGAAGCGCACGCCGCCGATCAACGAGAATTGCCCGCGGCGCTCCAGAAGCATCCGAATCAGCGTCAGGTAATTCTTATCCCAGCGCACCGTGATGCCGTATTCCGCCACGCCGCCGAATCCCCCGGCAGGGCGCGAGGAGAGAGGTTGACGTAGATGCTCCATGCTTTCGACCGGTCGGAAAGCGGTATGCCGTCCGTTAGCATCCACCCCGGAGAGCGCTTCGTCCATCGGCTCGATTTTAAAGCCGTCGATCCCCACCACCATGTGCCCGTCATTCATCAGGTGATGGGCGAGCGTATAGCCCGCAGGCCCCATCCCCACCACCAGCACCTTGTATCCGGTCGGCGCTTTGGGCAGCGGGCGGCGGAGATTCAGCGGATTCCAGCGGGTGAGCAGTGAATAGATTTCAACACCGTAAGGCAGCGCAATCACATCGTCCAACACGCGGGTTTCGGTCAAGGGGATATCCACCGGCTCCTGCTTCTGGTAAATGCATGCTTTCATGCAGTCGTTGCAGATGCGGTGGCCGGTGCCGGCGCAGAGCGGGTTATTGACGGTGACCGCCGCCAGCGCGCCGATGGCATGGCCTTGCGCTTTCAGCTCGTTCATCTCGGAGATGTGCTCTTCCAGCGGGCATCCGGTGAGCGTGTTGCCGAGCGGGTTTTGCTTAAATTCGCCCGTTTTCTCGCGCATGCCCTTGGAGCAGGAATCCCTGCCCTGATAGGCGCAGTAGATGCAGTAATGCGCTTCATCCAGCGCCTGCATCAAGCTTCCCTTCGGGTCGGTCAAGTCGAAGCCGTGGCGGGGGCGTATGTGGGCTTCGGCGGTCTTAAGCATCGTCACGCCGTCCCGCACTTCGGTTTGCACTTCGATCAGCTGCGCGTAATCGAGCTTTTTCGGCTGCGTAAACAAGACACTGCTGCGATGGCGCCTGCGGCCTTCTTCGCTGTAAAGCGCCCAGGCGGCATAGGCGGCGGCGGCATTAAGCGCGGCTTTGTTGCTTTCCGCATCCTCCAGCCAGCCGAGCACGGTTTCGGCGAAGCGCAGCTCATCCCACGCGCCCATATGCTGTGCTAGGTTGCGCGTTACCTCTTCGGCGTTTAATCGCGCCGCTTCTTCTTCCTTCAATGCTTTCGCCGCGCGGCGCTGCACAAACTGGCGCTGGCAAGCGTAGAGAGGATTTAGCGACAGATGCGCTTTTTTAAGCGTCTCGACTTCCGCTTCCACGGCGAACAGTTTGGCGACGAAATCCTCAACGTGAGGCGCGAGCGCCGTCAGCAATTCCGATTCCTGCTTGGGCGAAAGCGCATCCGGCTCCGCCCTGGCCTGCATGAGCGCGGCCAAAAGCGCGGTATCCGCGTCTTGCAAATATTCCACGAAACGCGCATCAAGCGTAATCAGCCCTTCGCGGCGGTAGAGCTGCGGCAATGTGAGGCCATAGGCAAGAGAAAGGGGCATGCCCTTCCTATGTCATTTCATGCTGCCCCGTGCAATAGCGCTCACGCGCATCCATGCGCGCAGACCAGTTGCTGTCTTCCAGCGTCCGCATGGCAAACGCCGTATCCACCCCGCCGCGCAGACCTGCGTCGTAACGGGGGTAGAGCCTGAGTAGCTGAATAGCCGCACCGATGCCGGTGGACGCCATAAGCATCGTAACTGCCGGGGTTGATATGTTTTTTTCCAAGGCTGCCTTCAAGCCGATGCCCGTCAGCGCGGAAAGCGCCGCGGAGGCGGCTGTCCAGCGCAGCGGCTCGTAAATATCCAATTCCCTGCCCATCGCGGCGCGGCGGTGGACTTCGCGGCGGATATGCGACGCAAGCTGCTCATCCCGCGCACCATGGGCATCGGTGGCATACGCATCGATATATTCCTCCGTGCGGCGCTCTGCCAAACGGTTCAAATGCGGGTCGATTAGGCGGTGCAAGATATCTTGCGGCTGAACGGGGTAAGGGGGCGAATGCATGGCTTGCCTTTTTCAAAAAGCCGCCAGTGTTCTGGTAGGCAAATCCTATTAGTTAAGTAGGAATATAGCGAATCCGGGATAAAAGGTCAATTCGCCGCATAGCGCTCTTTGCTCCAGCGCTTATGCACCCAGAACCATTGCTCCGGCGTTTCCCGGATCCAGGCTTCCAGCAAGGCGTTGATCTTCGCCATGATCGCAGCCACGTCTTTTTCCATGTCGCCGCTAGGGGCATACTCAAGCGGCGGCGAGACGATGCCGTGGAAATGCGCTCCCCGCGTGCGTATAACACGGGCAGGGATGATGGGCAGGCCGTAGCGTATGCTTAACTCGGCGATGGCAGGCGCAGTCATGGCGGGAACGCCGAAAAAAGGTATGGAAATGCCTTCGTTCATTTTTTGATCCACCAGCATGGCAAGGGATTTTTTCTCCCGGATGGCGCGGAGCAGCGCGATGGCGCCTTTTTTCCCTTTTACGATCATACTGTCCGCATGCCTTCCGCGCAGCTCTTTAATCTCCGCTTCAACGTAAGGATTGTTGGCGTGGCGGTAGATCAGCGCCGTGGAAATGCCGCGGGCATGGACGACCGGATAGGTCATCTCCCATTGGCCGAGATGCGCGGACATGAAAATCACCGGCTGGCCGCCACTGGGCAGGTATTCCGCGCCCTCGACGCTTACCCTGTGAATCAGCCCGTCGCCTTTTAAAAATGGGAATTCACCCGCTATGCGCCCCAGATGCGCCCACATGCCGCGGGCCATATTCTCCCGCTCGGCCTCGCTTTTCTCCGGGTAGGCGATAGCGAGGTTCACCCGCGCGATGCGGTGGAGCGAAAGCCTCGGCCCAATCCGCTTAAGCAGCCAGCTCCCCAATGCGGAAGCGGCGTCCAACCCCAGCATACGGCAAAGGCGCATCCATGCGCCAAAGGCCAGGCTTTCGAGAAGATGGCGATGTTTGCGTTTCATGCCGTTATCTTTAGATGAAGCGCAAGCAACTGCTCAAGCGCCGCTTCATCTTCCATCTGCAGCGACACGGCGAGAACGTCCGCTTTCTCGCGGAAATCGGGCGGCAGGCGTACATGGTCTTTCTGCGTCGTCACGAGATGGGCATTCAGGCGCATTGCCTCCGCCTCCAGCGCCTCCAGCTCTTTGACGCCGTAGGGATGATGATCGGCAAATTCCTGAAAGCCCGCGATCTCCGCGCCCGCGCTTTCAAGCGTGGCGCGAAATTTCTCCGGGTGCGCGATGCCTGCGAAACCATATACCCGCCGGTTTCGGAACGCATCGGCATTGACCGGCATCAACCGCGCGCGGAGCACAGG
>CAYMDD010000053.1:0-9361 GCA_964389045.1 uncultured Rickettsiales bacterium | reverse complement strand
CGAGGTTCAACCGCTTCCCCTCTTCCCACATTCCTGGCACGGTACAGCGGAGGGTTTCCGCCGAAAGATCGGCCACGAACCCGTTTTGCTCCAGTGCGACCACCGTCAGGCATACGCCGCTACAGGCAATGGATTCGCCGATTGTTACATCCTTCCATGCGTTGGGAAGAGGCACATGGATGCGTTTTTCCTTCTCGCCCTTTGAAACGGCGACGGCGCTTACAGCGGTGACAATGCCGGTGAACATAAAGCGTGTATCTCTAGCGTATCTTCACCCAACGGGCGTTTTTCCTGCATTATATACCGTGGATTTGCCATCATGTCGCGCAGTTTTCCGCCATGCAATGCCGTACTGTCTGCCTCTCCAATTGTAAACGGCGCACGGAACCAGTAAATTTCCTCCGCTATGCTTATAAAAGCCGTAGTTACCGCCTGCCCGCCTTCCACCAAAAGGCGGGTGATGCCCAGACCGGCGAGAAGGTGGAGGATGGGCAGTACGGCATCGGCTTTCTCACCCTCCATGCCGGGGCAGTAAAGCACTCTCGCGCCGATTGTCTCCAGGGTTTGCGTTTTCTCCAGGTCTTTATTCGCCGTCATGACCCATAAGGGCGCTTCTTTGGCCGTTTGCGCCAGCGTTGATCCTAGCGGCAGCCTCAACTGCCGGTCTAATATGACGCGCACCGGCGAGCAATGGCCTAAGCCGGGCAAGCGGCAGGTGAGCAGCGGGTCGTCGGTAAGCGCGGTGCCGATGCCGGTCAAGACGGCATCGCAGCGCGCCCGGAGGCCGTGCCCGTACGCGCGCGCGGCCTCGCCGGTGATCCAGCGTATTCCTCCTTCGCCGGAGGGGGGGAAAGCGATTTTCTCATCCGCGGAGGTGGCGATTTTTAGGCCGACGAACGGGCGGTTCTCCTGTATCCGCAGAAAAAACCCGGCATTTAAGCTTTCGGCTTCCTGCCGGCAAAGCCCCTCTTCCACTGTAATGCCTGCCTGCCGCAGCATGGCGATGCCGCGCCCGTTCACGCGCGGGTCGGGGTCGCGGCAGGCAACCTGCACACGCGCAATCCCCGCATCGATCAGCGCCTGTACGCAGGGCGGCGTGCGCCCGGTATGCGCGCACGGTTCCAGCGTGACATAGGCAGTGGCGCCTTCCGCATGCGCACCGGCCTGAGCCAGCGCCTGGGTTTCGGCGTGCGGCCTTCCTCCCCGGGCTGTCCAGCCGGCGCCTACCACCTGTTCCTTGCTGACGATGACGCAGCCTACCGCCGGGTTCGGCCAGGTTTGGCCGAGATGGCGCGCGGCCAGGGAAAGGGCATGGCGCATATGCCCGGTCTGCCGCTCCGGCATTATTCGCCCATTTTGCGGGCGATATCCTCAAAATCCTTCGCTTCGCGGAAATCGCGGTAGACGGAGGCGAAGCGGATATAGGCGACCGTGTCGAGATTTTTCAGCTCCTCCATCACCAGCCTGCCGATTTCGTTCGAAGGGATTTCGCTCTCGCCGCCGCTTTCCAGCGCCTGCACGATGCGCGACGCCGCCTGCTCCACCTGTTCTTGCTCGATAGGGCGCTTGCGGCAGGCAAGCTGGATCGAGCGCACCAGCTTGTCGCGGTCGAACGCCCGCCGCTCGCCGTTCTTCTTGATGACGGTCAAATCCCTGAGCTGCACCCGCTCGAACGTGGTGAAACGCGACTCGCATTCCGGGCAAAACCGCCGCCTGCGGATGGTCTGCCCATCCTCGGATGGCCTGGAATCCTTCACTTGCGTGTCATTGTGGGAGCAGAAAGGGCATTTCATAGTAATTTTGTCACCTTAAAGAAGCGTAAGCGACTGAAGGATCTTTGGCCGATAGAAAGATCCTTCGCTGCGCTTAAAGTGACAAGGGAAATATTCATTCCTGCTCCAGCGCCGGATAAATCGGGAACCGGGCACACAACGCCTCCACTTTTACCCGCACTCCCCTCTGCACCGCTTCCGCCTTGCCGGAGCCGATGCCGTCCAGCACGTCGCCGATCAGCTCGCCCACCTGTTTGAATTCCGCCACGCTAAAGCCGCGCGTGGTGGCGGCAGGCGTGCCTAAGCGGATGCCGGAGGTGACGAAGGGTTTTTCCGGGTCAAACGGAATGGCGTTTTTGTTGCAGGTGAGGCCGGCATGCTCGAGCGCTTCCTCCGCGGCCTTGCCGGTAAGCTTTTTGGGGCGCAGATCCACCAGCATCAAATGCGAATCGGTGCCCCCCGTCACGATATCACAGCCACGCCGGATTAGCGTTTCGGCGAGCGCTTGCGCATTTTCCACTACCTGTCTGCCGTATGCTTTGAATTCCGGTTTCAGCGCCTCGCCGAAGGCTACCGCCTTGCCTGCAATCACGTGCATCAGCGGCCCGCCTTGAAGGCCGGGGAAGATGGCGGAGTTGATTTTCTTGGCGATTTCCTCATCGTTGGTGAGCACCATGCCGCCCCTCGGCCCGCGCAGGGTTTTGTGCGTGGTGGTGGTGACGACATGGGCGTGGGGCAGCGGGCTGGGATAGACGCCCGCGGCGACCAGCCCTGCGAAATGCGCCATATCCACGAAAAAGTAAGCGCCGATAGAATCAGCGATCTGCCGGAAGCGGGCAAAGTCGATCACGCGCGGGTAGGCCGAGCCGCCCGCCAGGATCAGCTTCGGCTTGTGCTCTTTGGCCAGCCGCTCCACCTCCTCGTAATCGATCAGGCCGGTGTCTTTCTTCACGCCGTACTGCACCGCCTTGAACCATTTGCCGGACAGGTTCGGCGCCGCCCCGTGCGTCAGATGCCCGCCCGCGGCCAGCGACATGCCCAGGAACGTATCTCCCGGCTGGAGCAGCGCCAAAAACACCGACTGGTTGGCCTGAGAACCGGAATTAGCCTGCACGTTGGCAAACCCGCAGTCAAACAGCCGTTTCGCCCGCTCGATGGCAAGGTTCTCCGCCACGTCCACAAATTCGCAGCCGCCGTAATAGCGCTTCCCCGGATAGCCTTCGGCATATTTGTTGGTCAGCACCGAGCCTTGCGCCCGGAGCACGGCCAGGCTCACGATATTCTCCGAGGCGATCAGCTCGATCTGGTTCTGCTGGCGGGACAATTCTTTCTCAATAGCGGCAAACAGTTCGGGGTCTGCCTGATCGAGCGATCGGGTAAAAAACGGGGCGTTGCTCATGGGGTCATTCATTTTCCGTGCGGGTTGGGTCATGGTTCTTCTGCCTTACTTCTTATTATTCTTATGTCATTTCAATATACAAGCCAGCTATATCAGAGGTCTATCTAGCTGCGCCTGCCAATGGAGCAATTTTTACTGCTTCCATTTCTTTTTTGAATTCCAAAAACTCATTATTCAAGCCTACGGCAAATGCCTTTGCCCTTTCCAGCAATTCACCGTTAGGGACTCGGTCCGTAGCGTAGTCACCCCCTTCCGTCGATATCCAGCTATCATAGGAGCATTCGGTTTGCCTGGTTCCGATTTCCGGCGCTGCCATTTTCTCGGCTAAGTTTTGTGTCATGTGCGCCATGCGCTGCATGGTGTCCTTCACACCGTTTAATGCCTGGATTACCTTATCGTTCATCCATCTATCCATCGTTGCCATTTTCAGATGCGCGCTTTTCTCCAGGGCAGTATGCATGTGCTTTAATAGCTCTACCGCTTCGGCAATGTCTTTTTCACAAAGATGCTCCAATGCATCCGCTTCGTCTTCAAGCCTTGCGCCGCGCAGCATTTCCACCGGTCCGCTCAAGGCTTGGCTATGCCTGGAAAAGCGCTCGAGGTTATGAATGAAGTACCGAATCTTATCCTTGATATCCCTTCTTTGCATTTTTTAATCTTATCCCAGCTTATGGACGCGCTTTTCATGCCGCCCGCCTTCAAACCCGGTGCTTAAGAACCGGCGCACCACTTCCCTGGCCACTTCCTGCCCGATCAGCCGCGCGCCCAAGCAGAGCACGTTGGCGTCGTTGTGCCGCCGCGCCAGCTCCGCCGACAGCCCGTCATGGCAGAGGGCGGCGCGGATGCCGGGATGGCGGTTGGCGGCAATGGAAACACCCACACCGGAGCCGCAGATCAGCACGCCCGCCCTGCCGTTTTCCTCAAGCACCCAACGGCTTAAGGCATTCGCAGTATCCGGATAATCGACGGAATCCGTTCCGTGTGTGCCGAGATCGGCGCAGGAGAACCCTAATGTCTCCGCCTCCTGCTTCAGCAGCTTCTTCAATTCCACGCCGGCATGGTCGCTGGCGATGGCAAGTTCTATGGTTTCATCCTGCTTCATCATTGACGCCTTATTCGGCTCGGCAGTATAGGGGGGTTTACCCCCGCTGTCACTCGCCAAGTTTCAATGGATATCTCCACCTCCCTGCTGCTTTTCGCCGCGGCGCTTGCCGCAGGCGCCATCAACGCGGTGGCGGGAGGCGGCACGTTTCTTACCTTTCCGGCGCTGGTATTCGCAGGCTACTCTCCCATTCAAGCCAATATCGCCAGCACGCTTGCCTTATGGCCGGGCAGCCTGGCCAGCGCCGCGGCATACCGGCGGGAATGGCACGCGCACCGGCACATCCTGCCGCCGCTGCTCATTATCAGCGTTTTGGGCGGCGGCATGGGCGCTTACGTGCTGCTGCATACGCCGGAGGCGACGTTCAATGCGCTCGTTCCCTGGCTGCTGCTTGCCGCCACGCTGATTTTCACCTTCGGCAGGCGCTTGATCGCCCTGCTGAACCGCTGGACAAAGCACCACGGCGAAACGCCCTCGCCCGCACGCCTGCTTGCCACCCGCGGGATGCAATTTACCATCGCCGTTTACGGCGGCTATTTCGGCGCGGGCATCGGCATATTGATGCTCGCCATGCTGCAATTGATGGGCTACACGCACATCCACCGCATGAACGCGCTCAAAACCACCATGGGCAGCGCCATCAACGCGGTGGCCGTGCTGATGTTCGTAGGCCATAGCGCCGTGCCGTGGGAGCCGACGCTGGTGATGATCGTAGGCGGCATCGCGGGCGGGTATTTCGGCGCGCGCCTGGCGTTGAAGGTCAAGCCGGAGTACGTGCGCCTGCTGGTAAGCATTATCGGCTTTTCCATGACGGCCTATTTCTTCCTTCATAAATAGACCATCGGCGCTTGCAAGCGGCGCGCCTGCGTATTACTGTTCCCCGGCCATACATTCGATCCGACGGAGCCTGATTCCTATGCACGCCACTTCCCCCTCGCTTACCCCCCCCGCCCCGCAAACGCGCCCGCACATCGTTGTGCTCGGCAACGAAAAAGGCGGGTCGGGGAAGACCACGACCTGCATGCATCTGATCGTCGGCCTGCTGCGCTTGGGTTTCGGCGTGGGCAGCATTGACATCGATTCGCGCCAGCGCTCCCTCACCCGCTACATTGAGAACCGCCGCGAAACCTTAAACCGCGAAGGCGTGAGCCTGCCCATGCCGGTGCACGCCGTGGTGCAGCGCAGCCCCTTCCCCCAGGCCGAGGAAGCGCAGCGCGACGAGCGGGAGCGGTTCACCCGCGCGCTCGCGCATGTGATGAAAGGCAGTCATTTCGTCATCATCGATTCTCCGGGAAGCGACACCTACATGTCCCGCCTGGCGCATTCCTTCGCCGATACGGTCATTACCCCCATCAACGATAGTTTCGTCGACCTGGACGTGCTCGCGCATGTGGACGGGTACTCAGCCAAGGTGGTCAAGCCCAGCATCTATTCCGAGATGGTGTGGGAGCAGAAACTTGCACGCGCCAAGCGCGACGGCGGCGCGGTGGAATGGATCGTGATGCGCAACCGCCTGAGCAACATCGACGCCAAGAACAAGCGCCTGATGACGCAGGTGATGCAGGAGCTTTCCCGCCGCATCGGCTTCCGCGTGGCGCCCGGTTTCTCCGAACGCGTGATCTTCCGCGAGATGTTCCTGCAAGGCCTCACAGTCCTCGACATCATGGAGGCCGGTGCGGGGGTCAGCGTTTCTCTCTCCCATGTCGCCGCCCGCCAGGAGGTGCGTGACTTACTCAAATCGCTGCGCCTGCCGCAAGTGGAGGCGCGCATCGCGCAGCTGAAAACGGGCGAGGAAAAGCCGGAGCCGAAAGAAGAAGCGACAGCCCCCGCCGCGGCTCTAGGCACTGCCCCGGCGGAAGCAACCGCCGCGCCTTCCGGCGACGCAGAGCAAGCGCTTATCCTCTCCACCCCCGCCCCGGCGGATGTTGCGCCGGTAGTGGCGCTGGAAGCCCGCCAGGAGCCGCGGCTCGAATCCGAACCGAGGCTTGAGCTGGCGGAAGACCAAGCTAAAGAGCCGGAAAAGCTTTCGGCTTAAAGGCACGTCCTTTTCCTCCTTCCGGTATTGCGTTCGTACGCTGTATGCTCAAACGCAGTACCTGGGATAATCCTTAACGCCCGCCGTCAGGCGCGTCCCATTTTGTCCTTTTGTGTCCTTATAGAGGCATGAGGTTTCAATATAAATCAACTGCTTGGAAGGTTATTTTTGAAACGGGGGACATTAAGGTGCCGCAAAAATCACCTTATTTATCTTTTATATCAATTGGTTAAACGAAAAAATTTGATGATGCGGATTTGAGGGGTTTTTGCATTAATCCCAGCGCCACCAGCGCGGCGCGCGCGTATAGAGGATTTTCCGCACGGGCGTTTTGACCACGATCAGGAGCAGTCCGATGGAAAACAGGCACCAGATGGCAGGCCATTCGTTCATGTTGTCGGTGGTGGTATAAGCCAGCGCCGGGCCGATCAGCATGTGGTAGAGGGTAAAGCGCCATGAGCCGTAGAGCACCGGCAGAATGAATCCTGCCACCAGATAGGCGGAGAAATTGCTCCAGATATGGTTGACCGGCACTTCCCAAGCGATGTGCCACTCCCCGTGCACGGAACAAAGGCGCTTGCCGCACATGAAATTACTGGCGTCGCACGCTCCCGCCCACTCGAAGGGATAGAGCTTGATTAGCATCACGATGGAAGCGGCAAAGCAGACCGTATACGCCAGCGGCGCCACTTTACGCGCGATGCGCTGATCGATGAAATGCAGCGAAATCATGTTAATGAAAAACGGCTGGAACGCGATATGCAGATAACCCAGCAACGTCGCTACTTGGTTGGAGGGCAAGCCGCATTGGTCGATCACCGAGTAAGTAAAGGCCTGGAGCACTTCCATCAGGGTAAAATAGCCCAAGCACGTCCACAGCGGCCAAGGCTCGCCCTTATAAGCCGCATAGGCCGTGCTGGCGATGCCGATTGAAGCAAGGACGGTGGAAGCTTCGCCGCTCCAGCACATGGATTTCGGTACCTACGGTAAAAAATGCAAAGGCGCACTTAAACGGATTATCACGGCGTTTGTCACGCAAGAAATGCAAAAATCATGCTTTAATGCATTAGCCCGCCAACACTATCGCCCCGGAGGTGGCGCGGCTTTCGAGCAGGCGGTGCGCTTCCGCCGCTCGGCTCAACGGCAGTATGCGGTCGATGGTGGCTTTAAGCGCACCGTTTGCCAGCAAGCCGAACAGCTCCTGCGCCGCTTCCCGGTAATACACCTTATCCTCCGCGTGGTGCATCAGCGTCGGGCGCGTCAGGTAGAGCGAGCCTTTCTTTTGCAGCAGCGAGATATCGAACGGCGGCACCGGGCCGGAAGACTGGCCGAAGCTTACCATCATCCCGAAAGGCTTTAAGCAATCCAGCGATGCTTCGAACGTGGCTTTTCCGACCGAATCGTATACCACATCCACCCCTGCCCCGCCTGTCCACTCTCGCACCCGCTGGGCGATATTCTCGCGCGTGTAGAAAACCACTTCATCGCAGCCATGCGCTCTTGCCAGCTCCGCCTTGGCCTCCGTGCCGACCGTGCCGATCACCTGCGCGCCGAGATGCTTCGCCCATTGGCACAGCAACAGCCCTACGCCGCCTGCCGCCGCATGCACCAGCGCCCGCTGACCAGACTGGAGAGAAAATGTCCGATGCAGCAGGTAATGCGCCGTCAAGCCTTTTAAGAGCAGCGAGGCGGCGATTGTATCTTCGAGGTTACCCGGGAGCGGCAGCAGAATATCTTCCGGCACAGCACGGTATTCCGCATAAGCGCCGGGGCTGCCGCGTCCGTAGGCGACGCGCTGGCCGGGCCGGAATTTCGTTCCCCCCTCGCCGCAGCGTTCCACGATGCCGACGGCTTCCACCCCCGGCGTGGCGGGGTAATCGGGCAAGGCATATAAACCCGTGCGGTGATAAATGTCGATGAAGTTGACGCCGATGGCCGTTTGGCGGAGGAGCACTTCGCCTTTCCCCGGTTTCGGCATTTCCGTTTTGCGCCATTGCAGCGCTTCCGCGCCGCCAGGACGGTCGAATTGAATAGCGTAAGGCATATGCTCATTTCGCTAGAATTTGCGTTTTGATGAGCAGTACCGTAGAAGAACCGGGCGATGCAACCGGAACTTCACACCGACGACACTATCTTTGCCCTTGCCACGCCGCGCGGGCGTTCCGCCATTGCCGTTCTTCGCTTGTCCGGCGCAGCGGCAGGGAATGCGCTCTGCGCCCTCACCTTTCAACCCTTGCCCCCACCGCGCATGGCAAGCTTGCGCAAAATCCATGCATCAGACGGTACGTGCGTGGATGAGGCATTGTGCGTTTACTTTCCCTCCCCCCACAGTTTTACCGGTGAAGAAACTGTCGAGTTGCAATTGCACGGCAGCCGCGCCGTGATCGAAGACGTAATAAGTACCTTAAGCGCCATGCCGGGATTACGCATCGCCGAACCGGGAGAGTTCACCCGGCGGGCATTAGCGAACGGTAAAATGGATCTGCTCCAGGCCGAAGGCCTGGCCGACCTTATCGACGCGGAGACGGAAGCGCAGGCCAGGCAGGCAAGGGTCATCATGGAGGGGCATGTCGGGAAGCATTACGAACAGATCCGTGAAAAGCTCGTTTATGCCATGGCCTTGATCGAAGCGTATCTCGATTTTCCCGATGAGGATATCCCCGCGCATGTCTGGCAGCAAGCGCGCGACATGGTAAATGCGCTACAGACGGCGATTGAAGCAATACTGGAGCGCCCGGCGGTGGAGAGGAAAATTCGGGAAGGTTTCACCATTATCATTCTCGGCGCGCCGAACGCAGGCAAATCCACTCTGCTTAATGCGCTGGCTCAAAGCGAAGCGGCGATTGTTTCCGATATACCCGGCACTACCCGCGACCTGATTGAAGTCCCTGTTTCTATCGGAGGCTATGCCGCCACGATTATCGACACCGCGGGACTGCGGGAAACAGAAGATGCTATTGAGGCGGAAGGCATCCGGCGCGCCAGGTTGCGCGCGCAGCAGGCCGATGTAAAGTTGATCGTTTTTGATGCGTCACAATTACCCTCTATCGATC
>CAYMDD010000052.1:4905-9452 GCA_964389045.1 uncultured Rickettsiales bacterium | reverse complement strand
CTTCTCTTCCTTAAGCAAGGCTTTTAAGCTCGTCAAAGTCTCCGGCGCGTATTGGCGCGGCGACAGCAGAAACAAGCAGCTCACGCGCATTTACGGCGTGCAGTTCGCCTCCGAAAAAGAGTTGAACGATTATCTACTCATGCTGGAGGAAGCCGAGAAGCGCGACCACCGGCGGCTGGGGCGTGAGCTTGGCCTGTTCCATATAGAAGACCATTCGCCCGGCATGATCTTCTGGCACGACAAGGGCTGGACGCTGTTCCGCATCATCGAGAATTACATCCGCGCCCGCATCCGCGCCGAGGGCTACACGGAAGTCAAAACCCCGATCTTGGTAGACCGCTCACTTTGGGAAGCCTCCGGCCATTGGGAAAAATTCCGCGAGAATATGTTTGTCACGCTCTCGGATGAGGAGCGCACCCTTTGCGTCAAGCCGATGAACTGCCCTTGCCATGTGCAGATTTTCCGCCAGGGCTTGAAAAGCTACCGCGATTTGCCGCTGCGCATGAGCGAATTCGGCTCTTGCCACCGGAACGAATCGTCCGGCTCGCTTCACGGCATCATGCGCATCCGCGGCTTCACCCAGGACGATGCGCATATTTTCTGCGCCGAAGAGCAGATCACGCAGGAAACCGTCTCCTTCTGCGATTTGCTTAAAAGCGTCTACAAGGATTTCGGCTTTGAGCGCATCACGGTCAAATTCTCCGACCGCCCGGAGAAGCGCGCCGGCGCGGATGAAACCTGGGATAAAGCCGAAAGCGCGCTGAAAGACGCGGTCAACGCCGCCGGGTTGGATTGGAGCCTAAACCCCGGCGAAGGCGCGTTCTACGGCCCCAAGCTCGAATTCACGCTGCGCGATGCGCTGGGGCGCGACTGGCAGTGTGGCACCCTGCAAGTGGATTTTGTCCTGCCGGAACGCTTAGACGCTTCTTATATGGGCGCGGACGGCATGAAACACCGCCCCGTGATGCTCCACCGCGCCATCCTCGGCTCGCTGGAGCGGTTCATCGGCATCCTGATCGAGGAGCATGCAGGCAAGTTCCCCTTGTGGCTGTCCCCTGTTCAGGCCGTGGTAGCCACCATCACCAACGAGGCGGATGAATATGCGCTAGAAGTGCTTAAAGCATTGAAAAAAGCGGGTTTACGCGCAGAAGCAGACATCTCCGCCAACAAAATCAACTACAAAGTGCGCGAGCATTCGGGCGCCAAGGTACCGCTGATTCTCGCGGTCGGCGCAAGAGAAAAAGAGGAGCGCACCGTCTCGGTGCGGCGTTTGGGCAGCCAGGGGCAAGAAGTCATGGCGCTGGACGCGGCGCTCAATCGCTTGGCGCAGGAAGCTGCAATCCCCTCCGTCCCGCATGCAAATGCATATTGACCGATGACGCCGTTCTCGCGTACACCCTTGAATCGCCAAGGGGATTTTTTAATCTTTGGCGGGTATGCTATTGTTCCCGATCATCAACCAATAAAAGGATACTGCCTTGAAAACATGGAATATTTTTAGCGCATGAATACGTCCAAATCCAAAAGCGACGAACCCCGCATCAATCAGCAGATCAGCGCGCCCCGCATTCGCCTGATCGACGCCACCGGCGCCATGGTGGGCATCATCCCCACCCCTGAGGCCATCCGCAAGGCGGAAGCCGCCGGCTTGGATCTCGTTGAAATCGTCCCCACCGCCGAGCCGCCCGTGTGCAAGATCATGGATTTCGGCAAGTACAAATACGAAGCGCAGAAAAAAGCGCACGAAGCCCGCAAGAAGCAAAAAGTCATCGTAGTCAAGGAAATCAAGCTCCGCCCCATGATCGACAAGAACGACCTGGAAATCAAGCTCAAGGCCGCGCAGAAATTCCTGGAAGAAGGCGACAAGGTGAAGATCAGCCTCAAATTCCGTGGCCGCGAAATGGCGCACCAGGAACTCGGCCACGCCGTCATCGAACGCGTGCAGACCGTGCTGGAGCCACACTGCCGTATCGAGCAAATGCCAAAGCTCGAAGGCACGCAGATCACCATGGTAGTGGGGCCGAAATAGCAGTCTTTTCACCCCTCCCGCAAGCGGGAGAGGTGAAACTTTATTCTTTCTTCGCCGCAAACCCTCCCAACAACTCCCGCGTATCCGCAAACGCCTTCATCGTCTCCTCGAAATTCTCCGGCGTGACGGGAAGCTCAGGGCGGGTGATGAATTCGAAGAGCGGCTTTTCCGCCGCCCCTTCCATCAGCGGCATGAAATAATCGCGCAGGTAAGAAAGCTGCGCCGCATCGCCGGTGGCGGCGTAGGCCAAGGCCAGCTGCGCTACGCGGTGCGCCTCCGCGGGCGAAAGGGGCGCTGCCGGATCGTTGCGTTTTTTCAGCATCGCCTCGATGGTGGAGATGATATTAGGCCAATCCTTCATCTGCCAATGCGCCTCCAGCCGAATGGCATGCGCCTCCGCCGAATCGTCGCCTTTGAGCAGCGCCATCGCGCTTTCGATCTGCTTGGTTCCGATGAGCGCCTGCGCCGCCAGGTAATTCCGTGTCTTCGCTGTGCCGGGCGCATTGTCGCCGTAAGCGGAATCTTGCAGTGTCTTCAGCGCCTCCGCGGGCTGGCGGTTGAGCAGATAAATCCCGGCCAGCTTCGCGCCCGTCTCGCTGCGCTTCTCGCGCTCGAACTTGTAGCGCATGCGCTGCTCCAGCAGCGCCGCCGCTTCGTCGAGCAGGTCCAGCTCCACCATCTGCGCCACCATCGTATCCACCAGCCGGTCGCCCACCTCGTCGGTCGGCACCAGGTCGCGGAATTCGTTGAAGAGAAACATGCGGTCGAGCACGGACATGGTTTGCGCCTCTTCCGCCTCCGGCTTCTCGAACAGCGCAATGAACGCATCGCGCATTTTCCGCCCTGCCTCCTGCGCAATGGCCGTGCCGGGGAAAGCAAGCGTGATGTTTCGCCACACGCGCATGGCCGACGGCATATCGCCCTTGTCGGCATAAAGCTCGGCCAGCAGGTTAAGCGCGTTCATCTCCAGCGCGTCGCCGCGCCAGTTGAGCGTCAGGCGCTCCAGCCGGTCGATGGCTTGATCCTTCGTCAGCGTGCCGGATTTCAAATATTCGGCGATCAGCGAATAATCGGCGCGGGCGCGCACGGCGGTGTTGTCCAGATTCTCCAGCAGCTTCTCCCACAACGCGATGCCTTCCTCGGCATGGCCCGTTTCCACGGAAATTTTCCCCGTCAGGTAATTGACGTAATCGATAATCCCCTCGGCCAGCCCCGCCTGGTTCAGCTCATCGAGAATCTGCAGCGCGTTGTTATGCGCTTTGGCCGCCACCGCCCGGTCGGCGGCGAGGATGGCCAGCCGCTGGCGTAAGCTGGGCGGATAATGGTTGATGTAGGCTTCGCGGTTCGCCATATAATCGAACGGCGCGTCGGGGTTGCCGAGCAGGTCGGAGAGCATGGCGCGCCAGTAATGCACCTCCGGCAGCCCGTCCAGCTCCTTGGCCGCAAAAGCGCTGGCGGCGTCCTGGTAGCGCGAGAGCAGGAAATTCGCCGCCCCCGTCATGGCGCTCAAGCGCGTGTTCTTATAAAAATCCGGCTCCGTCCGCTCGATCTGGCGCAGCACCCCCAGCGCTTCCGTGGACAGCCCTTCGCTCAAATAATACTGGGCGAGTTTTAGCCTTGCAGCATTTGCCGCCGAAGGCTGCGGCGCATCCGCGATCTGCTTCAGCCAGTCGGCCACTGCCTTGTTCTTGGCTTTCACATCGCCTTCCACCTTCCACTGATCGTAAGGGAATAGCGTCAGGTTCGGATCGGGCGGCGCGCCCGCCGCAGGCTGCGGCGGCGGCAGATTGGCCGAGAGCGCGGCTCCGCCTTGCGTGGAGATGCGCACGCCGTTCCGCGCATCGATGATCCGCACGTCGTCGGAGAATTTCTGCACCGCGATACCCTGCGTGCTCCCCATTACCGAGAAATCCACGAAACCGCGCGCAGTAGCCACCCCCTCACCCGGCTTGAACGACGGCGCCACCAGCAGCGCATCCCCGGTATCGGGGTCTTCCACCGCCACCGTGCCGTCCGCCTCCAGCGCCGCAATCAGCACGTAAGGCTGCGCGGCGTCGGGGTTCGATTCTACGCTCAACGGCGTTTCCGGCGACCGGGCGACAAGCTCCAGGGAAATGGTCCAGGCGTCTTTGCTTTTGTCATCTCCCCTCGCCACGGCAATGCCTGCATATTCCTGCATCGGCACGCGCAGCACGGTCGCGCCCGCAGCCGTCAGTTGATTGACGCGCCGGTCTTTGGCCGCAAGCGCGGTAGAAATTGCCGCAGTATCCACCACGGCTGCCTTGCCGAACACAATCCATGCATACCCTCCGCGCACGAACGCGGCGGCGCTGACGCGCTCTTTCCATGGGAAGCGCATCACAAAATTGGCATCCGTCTTTTCCGCCGTCGCCAGGAAGCCTTTCTCCCGCTCCGCCTCTTCCGCCAGGCGCTGCTCGCGCCTTTCCGGCGTCTCGGCGTAAGCGGCGGCATCCGTTGACTCTGCGGACGGCGCAGGCGTTTCCGCCACCTGTTTCTC
>CAYMDD010000052.1:0-4895 GCA_964389045.1 uncultured Rickettsiales bacterium | reverse complement strand
TGCGGACGGCGCAAGCCCGTTAAGCGCCTTCGCCGTGACAATAGGCTTGCTTACCGGCTTTTTCCGCACGGCGGCTGCGGGCTGTTCTCCTAAAGGCGTTGACCTTGCCTTCGCCACCGCAGGCGGGGCTGCCCGCTTGCCGTCAATGCCCAGGATATCCACCCCGCTGATGTCGCCGCTCACGAAGCTGCGCACGCGGTACGGCCTGTCCGTCACGATGCGCATGGCTTTGCCGCCGTCGATGAGTGTGGCGCTTAAGACATGCGGCGCAAGCTTCCTCAGCGCGGCGCTCATTTCCGGGTTGGCGCGGCGCTCGAAGCGGATGGTGATGACATTGCCGCTTGCCGTGGCCTGAAGCGGTGAAGGCACCGGCCACTCAAAGGTCAGCCGCGCATAATCACGGATGCGCTGGGCGGACGCTACCGGCACGCCCGGCGTGCTCCTCCGCTCGGCGGCAGGCGCCGCCGTTGCCGCACCGAGCGCGAGCAAGGCAAGAAGCGTGAGCGTCCACGGCGTTGCAGGCAAAGCGAAAACCTAAAGAAGCGGTGATATCCGCCTCTTATACTAGAGTCGGAAGCGGACGTCACGCATCAGTTGCGGGAAGGAGCGTGCCGTGCTCCAGCCGCACAATGCGGTGCATGCGCCGCGCCAGCTCAAGATTATGCGTGGCGATCAGCAGCGCCGCTTTCGCCGAGCGCGCTGTCTCCAGCAGCAGCGTAAACACATCCTCCGCCGTATCGGGGTCTAAATTTCCCGTCGGCTCATCGGCCAGCAACAGCGCAGGTTCTCCCGCCAGCGCCCGCGCGATGGCCACGCGCTGTTGCTCTCCCCCCGAAAGCCGCGCCGGGCGATGGTCGAGCCTTGCGCCAAGGCCGACGGACTCTAATAGCGCCGCGGCTTTCTCTTTTGCCTGCCGTTTCGGCCTGCCTGCGATCAGCAGAGGCATCATCGCATTTTCCAGCGCGGAGAATTCCGCCAGCAAATGGTGAAACTGATACACGAATCCCAGCGATTGCCCGCGGAACGCGGTGCGAACCGCCTCGGAAGCGCGGGATGCATCCTTGCCCCCGAGGATGACCGTTCCGCCGCTGGGGCGGTCGAGCAGCCCGGCGATCTGAAGCAGCGTCGTCTTCCCCGATCCGCTCGGCCCGATCAGGGCGACCGCCTCGCCCGGCGCGATGGAAATATTCACATCCCGCAGCACCTCCAGCGCCTTTCCCCCTTGGAGGTAAGTTTTGTGCACGCCTTCAAGCGTAAGCGCCTCAGCCATAGCGCAATACCTCCGCCGGGTCGAGGCTGGCCGCCCGCCGCGCCGGGTAGAGCGAAGCGAGGAAGGATAGCAGCAGCGCCATGCCCGCCACGCCCATCGCCTCGCCCATATCCACCTTCGCCGGCAGGCTGGAGAGAAAATACAGCTCATCCGCTAAAAATTTCTGCCCCGTCATTTGCTCCAGCCGATGCTGAATCGCCTCCGTGTTGAATGCAATCAACAGCCCCAGCGCCGTCCCGGCAAGCGCGCCCAGGCTTCCCACGCTCATGCCGCTTAAAAGAAAGATGCGCTGGATACTCGCGCGGCTCGCGCCCATGCTGCGCAAAACCGCAATATCGCCGCGCTTCTCCCGCACCAGCATGACGAGGCTTGAGACGATGTTGAACGACGCTACCACCACGATCAGCGCCAGGATCAGCAGCATCACGTTCCGCTGCACCTGCACGGCGCGGAAGATGTGCCCGTTGGTGCTCATCCAATCGGCCACGCGGTAATTCCCTCCCGATGCGTGGGCGATGTCGCGCGCCAGCTGCGGCGCGGCGTCCGCGTTTTTGCCTACCACCTCGATAGCCGTGGCGAGGCCGCCGCTTTCTCCCGTGCCGTCATTCAGCTTGAAAAAAACCTGCGCCTCCGCAAACGGCATCACCACCATGCCGTTATCGTAGGCAAACATGCCGATGCGGAACATCGCCACGATGGGGTATGCCTTCACGCGCGGCACCATGCCCGCAGGGGTCGCACGCCCTTCCGGGGAAATCAGCGTGATGGAATCGCCCACGCCAAGCTGCATCCGCTCGGCCATGCGCTGGCCGACGATCACTCCCTCGCCCCGCTTGAACGCCTCCGCATCGCCGGAGACGATGCGCGATGAAATCAGCGGCTTGGCCTGCAAATCCTCCGCGCGGATGCCGCTCACCATCGCGCCCGACGCCAACCCCCTGGCGCTCGCCATCACCTGCCCCTGCACGACCGGAATGACGCTTTTCACGCCCGGCATGCCGCCAATGTAGCGCACGGCATCCTCATAGCCTTCGATGCCGCGCCCGTCCCTGGCATACGCCGTCACATGCCCTTCGAGGCCGATGATGCTGGCGATCATCTCCTCCCGCACCCCGCGCATCACCGACAGCACCACGATCAGCGTCGCCACCCCGAGCGCGATACCGATCAGCGAGAATACGGCGATTACCGAAATCAGCCCTTCCTCCCTGCGCGCGCGCAGGAAGCGGAAAGCAATCAGGCGTTCAAAGAAGGCAAACATGGCGGGACTATGCGTTCCGCCGCACTGCGATGCAAGCGCAATCGTAGATGAGCCGGGCGGCTTCAGTGGCCGAATTCGAACCCGCGATCCGACCGCGCCATTCTCTTGACATGCCCGGATTTCGCAGGACCCTGGAAGCGAGGGCTGAATTCTTCTTTAGCGGTCATCTCCACGGCGTGGGCGATGCGCTCCCTTCGCAATTCATCGTCATGCAGGGACGGCAACTTCTCCTGCGCCGCCAGCAGGTGATTCAAGATGCGCACCGCCCAATCCGGCGTATGCGTCTGGAACGTGATATCGTCAATGATGCGCTCTCTTAAATCATCGCTAATGTCCAGGCGATGCTCCCTTGCGCCCTTTTCCAGCTCGGCTTCCAGCTTCGCGCGCAATACTCCCAAGCCCCGGCCCTTCGGCTCCGTCGGTTCTTTCAAGATAATACTCTCCGTGTGGCTGCTTCTAGTCTTTCACATCCGGGTTCAGCGAATACGTGCCGATCACCTCGCCTTTGGCAAGGATATGCCCTTCGGCGGCGGCCTTCACGTCTTCGCCGGTGAAGTTGCCGCTTAAATTCAGGCTCGGCACGTCGAGCGCGTAAACCATGAAATGATAATGGTGTACAAGCGCATCGTTCCACGGCGGGCACGGCCCGTCATAGCCGCCGAAATTGCCTTTCATGAAGCTGCCGAAATCGTTGACGCCCTGCAGGCCGTATTCGCGCTTTTGCGGCGCTTTGCCGGTCTTCACCACCTTATCGGATTCCGCGCCTCTGCCTAAGCTGGTGACGGACGGAGGAATATCGACCAGCACCCAATGATAGAAATCACGCCGCGGCAAATCCTTGGATAGCGTCTTGCCTTTCTGGTTGGCGTCATCGAACTTCGCCGGCACATCCTCGTCCACCATCAGGATGGCATAGGATTGCGTGCCCTCCGGCCCCTTGCTCCAGGAAATAGCGGGGCTGACATTGCCGCCGTCTTTATTGCCTTTGGCGCAGAACGCATGCTCAACCGGTATTCGCTTCCCATCGGTGACATTCTGCACTTTCACATCGAGCGTCTTACCGTCGGCTTTCGCGCTGGCAACCCAGAAAATGGCGAAGGCGAGGAATGCGAAAATATAGGCGAGTGCCGTTCCGTACCGTCTCATATGCCCTGCTCCCTAAATGAATGCGTTTCTGGCTTCTTCATAACGCTTCTTCTTGTATTCGCGGGTTGCCCGCGTTGCCTTAGAAATCACAGTAAGTCAATTTTGCTTTAATGTAAACACTTGCGCGAAACGCTATTGCATCCTGTTTTTTTCAGGATCGAATGGACTGGATATTCTTGACGTATTCATCGAGCAGCGTGCGGATCATTTTCTGGTAAGAAATCTTGTTGGCCTTGGCGTGCTGCTTGAAGAAATCGACGCTGCTCTTGCTTAAGGCAAGTGTAACCTTCTCCTGTTCTTCTTTTACAGTCAACCGGTCAAGCGGAGGAAACAGCGCATCGACGCCGCGTATGTTACTAAGCTTTGGCTCTTTCCCGAACGGGTAATCAGTGTAGAGTTTTTTCTTCGTTGGCTTGCACATAGATTCTTCTCCCTCTCCGCCAGTATGCAGCGCCAAAAATATGGATGATGTTTCCGCGCAGCGTAAAACGCACAGTCATTACCTCACCGTCCACCATCCCGAAGCAGTGATAACGCGGTTCCTTCTGCGAATGCGGAAGATCATCGGCAATAACCGCATCTGGATCGTCGAACGCCCGGCGCGCATTGGCGAAAGAAACAGCGTGCTTACGTTGATTCAATGCGTCTTTCGCCGCATCCCACTCGAAACGATATATTGAAGGTAGCATATTTCCATACTTTTCGCCATACTTTTATAAAGAGTGCATTATCCTACCTTTTGATAAATCTCTCCTCCCGTTTCGCGGAATTTCTCCGCCATTTCGCGCATGCCGGTTTCGGCTTCCGTCTTCGCGTAGTCGCGCACTTCCTGGCTGATTTTCATGCTGCAGAATTTTGGCCCGCACATCGAGCAGAAATGCGCCACCTTGGCGCCCTCGGCAGGGAGCGTCTCATCGTGAAAATCCTTCGCCGTTTCCGGGTCGAGCGAAAGGTTGAACTGATCCATCCAGCGGAACTCGAACCGCGCCTTGGAAATCGCATCGTCGCGCATATACGCGGACGGATGCCCTTTTGCCAAATCGGCGGCGTGCGCGGCGATTTTATACGTCACCACGCCCACCTTTACGTCATTGCGGTCGGGAAGGCCTAAGTGCTCTTTGGGCGTCACGTAGCAAAGCATGCTAGTGCCGAACCAGCCGATCATCGCGGCGCCGATGCCGCTGGTGATATGGTCGTAGCCCGGCGCGATGTCGGTAG
>CAYMDD010000051.1:7920-9499 GCA_964389045.1 uncultured Rickettsiales bacterium | reverse complement strand
CCCATACGCGCAAGGCAATCCGGTTTGAAGCCTCGATTTGCGCGAAGCCGATATTCGCGCGCTCCGGGAACAGCGGATGCTGCTCCAGCTTGGGGCCGATAAAGGAAAGGTCGATATCTTTAATATTTTGCAGGAAAAACACCGCGTGCGGGTTGCCGATGCTCACGCAAACCGCATCTCCCAGGAAAGGCTCGCCGAGCTTGACATGAAGGGTGTCGCATTCTTTGCTCAAGGGAATTTCCTGCCATGCGGTTCTGGGCAGGCCCATATCCACCGATACAGAGTTTTCGCCGTCCAGCGTGCACTGGAGCAAATCCGCTTTCGTCTGTATGCAAGCCTTGGACGCATTTTTCTCTTTCATCACCAAGTACCCGACGCAGCGCGCGGCGTTGCCGCAAGCGGAAACTTCGCCGCCGTCGGCGTTATGGATGCGCATGAACGCATCCGCCTCTTTCGCCTCCGATTTTTCCATCACCACCAGCTGGTCGAAGCCGATGCCTAAACGCCGGTCGGCCAGTTGTCGCACGCGCTCAGGCGTGAACGTCAAAGGCTGCTCGCGCGCATCGAATACGGCAAAATCATTGCCGAGGCCGTGCATTTTGGTGAAGGGAAGGTTTGTCATCGTTTAAACCGCCATCCTTACACAAGGCGAGGATGGCGGTTATGATTAGAATGGAATCTCATCATCCAGCAGATGCTCGGCGGGCTGCGCGTTGCCGCGGTTATTGCCGCCGCCTTGCGCATATCCGCCGCCCTGGCCGAAGCTGCCGGAGCTAGAGCCACCGCCGTAGCCGCCTTCGGAGGCCGTGTCGCCGCCGTCGCGCTTGCCGTCGAGCATGGTGAGCGTGCCGCCGAAGCCTTGCAGCACCACTTCTGTGGAATATTTCTCCTGGCCGCTCTGATCCGTCCATTTGCGGGTCTGCAGCTGGCCTTCGATATAGACCTTGGAGCCTTTTTTCACGTAGTTCTTGACCACGTTGACCAGGCCTTCGTTGAAGATGACAACGCGGTGCCACTCGGTTTTCTCCTTGCGCTCGCCGGTGTTCCTGTCTTTCCACGATTCGGAGGTGGCAATAGCGAGGTTGGCGATTTCGCGCCCGTCCTGCGTGGAGCGAATTTCGGGGTCGCGCCCCAGGTTGCCGACTAAAATGACTTTGTTAACGCTTCCGGCCATAACCGTTTCCTTTCTTATTTTCGGTGTATTATATATGGCGCTTAATAGCCGGAAATCAATTAGATAATATAGAATTTTCAATTTCCGCGATTATCGCTTATAAGTGGATACAGAAGATTATTCTTGAGGTGCTATGGACAAGCTGCCCAATATCCATCCCGGCGAAGTGCTGCTGGAGGATTTTTTAAAACCGATGGGTATCAGCCAGAATGCGCTGGCGAATGCCGTCGGTGTGCCGCCGCGGCGCATCAATGAGATTGTGCTGGCTAAACGCGCCGTCACGGCGGATACGGCGCTTAGGCTATCGCGTTTTTTCGGCACGCCACAGAAATTCTGGCTGGGATTGCAAAACAATTACGATTTGGAGGAAGCCGCCCATAAGATTGATTTCTCGGTGGTGCATAC
>CAYMDD010000051.1:489-7910 GCA_964389045.1 uncultured Rickettsiales bacterium | reverse complement strand
ATCTGTCACCTTCCACTAGAAAATTTCTGATCCCTTCACTATTTCCAGGACTTATGGACGATTTCATCCGGGTGCGCGGCGCCAAAGAGCACAACCTTAAAAACATCGACGTCGAGCTGCCGCGCAACCGGCTGGTGGTCATCACCGGCCCGTCGGGGTCGGGCAAATCCTCCCTTGCGTTCGATACGATCTATGCCGAAGGGCAGCGGCGCTATGTGGAATCGCTTTCGGCCTATGCGCGGCAGTTTTTGAACATCCGGGATAAGCCGGACGTGGAATCCATCTCCGGGCTTTCGCCCGCCATCGCCATCGATCAGAAGACCACCTCGCACAACCCCCGCTCCACGGTGGGGACGGTGACGGAGATTTACGATTACCTCCGCCTCCTCTTCGCGCGCATCGGCATCCCCTATTCGCCCGCCACGGGGCTTCCCATCGAGAGCCAGACCGTGTCGCAGATGGTGGACCGCATCATGGCATTGCCGGAAGGCACGAAACTCCTCCTCCTCTCTCCCATCGCGCGCGGGCAGAAGGGCGAGTATAAAAAGCAGCTGCAGGATTTGCTTAAAAAAGGCTTCCAGCGCGTGAAAGTGAACGGCGAGCAGTACGAGATTGCGGATGCGCCGGCGCTGGACAAGAACAAAAAGCACACCATCGAAGTGGTGGTGGACCGCTTGAAGATCGGCGCGGACATGGGCAACCGGCTCGCCGACAGCATCGAGACGGCACTGGGTTTAAGTGACGGGCTGGTCTATGCGGACATCGTGGACGGCGAGCGGATTACGTTTTCCTCCAAATTCGCCTGCCCCGTCTCCGGCTTCACCTTGCCGGAGATCGAGCCGCGGCTGTTTTCGTTCAACTCGCCCTTCGGCGCCTGCCCGAAATGCGACGGGCTGGGCACGCAGCCGTTCTTCGATCCGGCGCTGATCGTGCCCGATCCCAATCTTTCCTTAAGCGATAAGGCCATTGCGCCGTGGGCTTCGGGGCACAACCGCTTCTACCTGCAAATGCTCGACGCCCTCTCGAAACACTACAAATTCAAATTGAGCACGCCTTTTAACGAACTGCCAGAGAACGTGCGTAAAGTGATCCTCCACGGTTCAGGGAGCGAAAAAATCAAGATTCGCTACGACGACGGCCACCGCGCCTTCGTTTCCGACAAGCCGTTCGACGGCGTGATCGCTTACCTGGAGCGGCGCTACCGCGAAACGGAATCGGAATGGATGCGCGAGGAATTATCGCGCTATCAGAACACGCATAATTGCGAGGCGTGCCAAGGGTCGCGGCTGAAGGCGGAAGCGCTTTCGGTCAAAGTCGGCGGCCTGCATGTCGGCCAGGTGACGGAAAAAAGCATCGACGATGCGATGGCGTGGTTCAAAGCGCTTGAGGCGAAGCTCACGCGCAAGCACCGCGACATCGCGGACAAGATCCTGAAAGAAATTTGCGCGCGCTTAGGGTTCCTCATCAACGTGGGCTTGGAATACCTGACGCTCGCGCGCACTTCCGGCACGCTGTCGGGCGGCGAGGCGCAGCGCATCCGTCTTGCGTCGCAGATCGGCTCCGGGCTTTCGGGCGTGCTCTACGTGCTCGATGAGCCTTCCATCGGTCTGCATCAATCGGACAATCAGCGCTTGATCTCCACGCTCAAGCATTTGCGCGATCTCGGCAACACCGTCATCGTTGTCGAGCATGACGAAGACACCATGCGCGAGGCCGATTACCTGGTGGATATGGGTCCGGCGGCGGGCATGCACGGCGGCAACATCGTGGCCGAAGGCCCGCCCGGCGAGATTGCGCGCAACCCGGCCAGCCTGACGGGGCAATATTTGAGCGGGAAAAAATCAATCGCGCTGCCGAAGGAGCGGCGCGTGATTTCCAAGACAAAAAAAATCACCATCAAAGGCGCGCGCGGCAACAACCTAAAAAACGTGACGGCGGACATCCCGCTCGGCACGTTCACCTGCGTCACGGGCGTATCCGGCGGGGGGAAATCCACCCTCACCATCGAGACGCTTTATAAAGCCGTCACTAGGCGGCTGCACAACAGCCGCGAATTTCCTGCGCCGCACGACGCCATTTACGGCCTGGAGTTCATCGACAAGATCATCGACATCGACCAATCCCCCATCGGCAGAACGCCCCGCTCCAACCCCGGCACGTATGTGGGCGCGTTCACGCCCATCCGCGACTGGTTCGCAGGCCTCCCCGAATCGCAGGCGCGGGGCTATAAATCCGGGCGGTTTTCCTTCAATGTCAAAGGCGGGCGCTGCGAGGCGTGCGAGGGCGACGGCCTCATCAAGATCGAGATGCACTTTTTGCCGGATGTATACGTAAAATGCGACGTGTGCCACGGCAAGCGGTATAACCGCGAGACGCTGGAAGTGCACTACAAGGGCAAGTCCATCGCCAATGTGCTGGAGATGACGGTGGACGAAGCCGCCGAATTTTTCCACGCGCAAACGTCCATCCGCGAAAAAATGCTCGCCATGAAGCAGGTAGGCCTGGGCTACATCGCCGTCGGCCAGTCGGCCACCACGCTCTCCGGCGGCGAGGCGCAGCGCGTGAAGCTCGCCAAGGAACTCTCCAAGCGCGCCACCGGCAGAACGCTCTACATCCTCGACGAGCCGACGACGGGACTGCACGCCGACGACATCAAGAAGCTGCTGGAGGTGCTGCACAAGCTGGTGGACACCGGCAACACGGTGCTGGTGATCGAGCACAATTTGGATGTCATCAAGACGGCGGACTGGGTCATCGACATCGGCCCCGGAGGCGGGGTGAAAGGCGGGCGCGTGGTGGCGGAAGGCACGCCGGAGGAAGTGGTAAAAATCAAGGAAAGCGTAACGGGGAAGTTCCTTGCGCCTTTGCTGCAAACCAAGCCGGAGAAGAAAAAGGCGAAGGCGAGCGCGGCTTGAGAAAAAACGCTGCGTGTCTTTGTGAGACACGCAGCGCTTGAAATCAGGCTTCGGTCTTCCGTCGCAGCTCCTCGAGGAGCGCGTCTTGAAATGCGCCCCAGAGGCCGCCGCGGAGGCTGTAAAGCAAGCAGGGCTGCATGGCCGCAGCCATCTGCTCACTGCTCATCGTGCCGCTTGGCTTGGCGAGGATGCCGGAACACGTGTCGCAGCCGGCGAGATGATCCTCGATGCATTTCCTTGCATGAACGCGGATATGAACCTTCTCCAGGTGATCCTGCAAGCCCGTGGCGGCGCAGGCACTTGTCAACGGTTCGGACATGACGCCCTCCTTTCGGGCGCATGAGATGCGATGCTTTGCCCGCACATAATGCCGTTTCGACGAGAATACGGCATATAAGCTCGATGCTTACGAAAATGCGCAAGCGAAAGCTAGGGACACTTCATTATATAGCATTCCTTCCGCAGTTTTCCAAAAGTTTATTTTCCATTATTGCAGCTAGGCTTAAGTAGGGTTACATATTGAGAGGAAGGAATAGGAAAGCGGCTTGATATGCAACTCACCGACCGGCGCACCGCATTGAAATTCTTATTTTCTGGCCTTGCCTTATGCGCCTTTACGCCCAGCAGGCTGCTTGCCCAGGCCATTGAAAAGCTTAAACTCAGCAACGCCGAGTGGAAAAAGCGCCTGACGCCGGAGCAGTATGACGTGCTTCGCAAGGAAGGCACAGAGGCGCCGTTTTCCAGCCCGCTGAACGGGGAGAAGCGTGAAGGGGTGTTCGCCTGCGCGGGATGCGGGCTGGAACTGTTCCCGTCCAAATTCAAGTTCGACAGCGGCACAGGCTGGCCAAGCTTTTTCGATGTCTTGCCGAACCGCATCGAGACGAAAACGGATTTCAAGATCGGCCTGCCGCGCACCGAATATCATTGCGCCCGCTGCGGCGGACATCACGGCCATGTATTCGATGACGGGCCGAAGCCGACGGGCTTGAGGTATTGCAGCAACGGTGTGGCGCTTAACTTCGTTCCGGCCCAGGGATGAACCCGGTCGAAATCGGCCTCTCTTTCCTTGAAGGGCTGGCGCTGATCGCCAGCCCCTGCATCTTGCCGGTGCTGCCCTTGGTGCTGTCCGCCTCCATCGACGGTGGAAGGAGGAGGCCATTCGGGATTATCCTCGGCTTCGTGGTATCGTTCAGTGCGTTTGCGCTTGCATCGCGCAAGCTGGTGTCGGCGTTTGCGGTTGATCTGGAGATTATCAAAAACGGTTCGCTGATCCTGCTGGCGTTCTTCGGGCTGGTGCTGCTATCGGAGGGGCTTTCCCGTCGGTTCAGTGCGCTCACCCAGCGGTTTGCGGACAAGGGCGCTGCGCTGACCTCGAATGCGGGAGAAGGCTTCGGCAGCGGCATTCTGATCGGCCTCTTGATCGGGTTGGTGTGGACGCCGTGCGCGGGACCGATTCTGGCGGCGGTGCTGGTGCAGGTAATCCGCCAGGAGAGCGATGCAGGCGGGCTACTTGTCATCGGCGCGTTCGCGCTGGGGGCTGCCGTGCCCATGCTGCTGATTGCGCTGTCGGGGCGGAGGCTGGTCGCGCAGTTCGGATTCCTTGCGCAGCATGCGGAGAAGTTGCGCAAGGCCTTCGGCGTCATTGTGCTGCTGGCGGTGGCCTTCATTGCTTCCGGTGCCGACCCGCAGGCGGTATTCATGCGTGGGGAGACGGAAGCGGTTTCGGCGGATGCGTTGAGCGAGCCGTTGCCCAACCCCTACCCCGCGCCGGAATTTACCGGCATCGAGACGTGGCTGAACAGCCCGCCGCTGACGATGGAGAGTTTGCGCGGCAAGGTGGTGCTGGTGGATTTCTGGACGTATTCCTGCATCAACTGCATCCGCACCTTTCCTTATATTACCGCATGGGATGAAAAATACCGCGAGAAAGGCCTGGTCATCGTTGGCGTGCATGCGCCGGAGTTCGCGTTCGAGAAAGACCGCGCGAAGGTGGAGGCGGCGGCGCGGAAACACGGCATCAAATATCCGGTGGCGCTTGACAACAATTTCGACACCTGGACGGCTTACCAAAACCAATACTGGCCAGCGCATTACCTGATCGACCGCGCCGGCAAGGTGGTGTACACGCATTTCGGCGAGGGCAAATATGCGCAGACGGAAGGCAATATCCGCTACCTGCTGGGGCTGACTTCCGCGTTCGACGCCATGCCGGAGGCACGCGCCACCAGCGACGCGCAGACGGATGAGACGTATCTGGGATACGGACGCGCCGCGCGGTATCACAGCGAGCCGTTCGTGAAAGATGCGGCATTCTCTTACCGTTTTCCACCCGATCTGCCCGATCACGGCTGGGCACTGGAAGGCGATTGGCGCGTGGAGGCGGAGAGGATCGTGGCCGTGGGCGCGGGGGCGAAGCTCAAGCTGCATTTTACGGCCAGGCATTTATTTCTCGTGCTTGGCGCAAGCGGCGGGGCGGTGAAGGCAACGGTGTTGCTCAACGGCAAACCGGTAAACTCAAGTGCGCTGACGGTGAACGAGCATCGGCTGTATACGCTGGTGGATCAGGGAGAAATCAAGCCGGGCGTGATTGAGATTATCGCGGAAACGCCGGGGCTTGAGGCGTATGCGTTTACCTTCGGCAGCAAGTGAAGATTGCCCAAAAATGAAATAGATTTAATCGAAAACGGCCAGGAATTAATATGCTTTTTATCCCTGCCGGTTTTATCATAGGCTCATTAACCAACCAGGATGAACCTTATGCAGAACAAACTCGCACTTGCCGGCGCCGCTGTGCTGTTGATGGCGGCCACCGCCGCCGGAACTGCCGCTTATATCAATAACCGTGCTCCGCAGGAAGAGGTTGTGGCGCAAGAGCCGAAACCGGCGAAACCGCGCGCCCGCGCCGCTGTGGAGCGGGAAGGCCTGCCCTGGCGTGAGGAGCGGCAGGCGTACCGCCCTGCCCCGCAACCGCAGCCGGTGGCCGCGCGCCAGCCCGCTTGCGATGATAAGAACGTGCTCGGCTATGCGCTGGGCGGCGTGGCGGGCGGCGTGCTCGGCAACCAGATCGGTGACGGCAGCGGTAGAACCGCCGCCACGGTCGCGGGAGCGCTGGGCGGGGCATATCTGGGCGGTCAGCATATTCCGCTTAAGAATACGCTCTGCCGTTAGCTTCCCAGCGGTGAGCAGCGCGCAGAACGGCGGCAGGATGGTAGGTTGGCAGCGCCAGCACGCTGCCGGATTGAATGATCGCGCCGCGGGTTTTTCTTCAAGGTAAAGCCGGGCGAGATCAGCGTCCTTCCGGCGCTGACGCCAAGGCATACCACCAGCTTCGGCTTCAAATAGCTCATCCACGTGCGCGGGCGCTGGTCGGCCAGGGAGGAAATCAAGAAGTTGATTGCCGGCGCCAAGGAAGGCTATATCCGGATGTTCATCATCATGCGCCATACAGCGGCGGTACACATGGCACTCGAAGGGGTGCCTATACGCGAAATCGCCGCGGTATTGGGGCATAAAAACAGCCGTATTACGGAAGAGGTTTACTTGAAATTCCACCCCGATTTTCAGCGGGAAGCGGTTAAGGCATTGGAGACATTATGAGTGATAAGTGCGCACTGGTGAGCACTAATAAACATGAGGAAATCGGGCTAAGTTATGGAGCGGGCGAAGGGATTCGAACCCTCGACATCAACCTTGGCAAGGTTGCACTCTACCCCTGAGTTACGCCCGCATCCGATCCGCTCTTGCGGCAAAGAAGCCGTGTTATAGCAAGTCTGATTCCGATTGCAAGGCCAAAGCCATGCGCTAGACTCCGAAAAAAGGAGTGCATCTATGAACGCCATCGACCCCAAGCTGCTGGAAATCCTGGTCTGCCCCATCACCAAAGGGCCGCTCAAATACGATATGGAAGCGCAGGAACTCATCAGCGAGCGCGCGAAGCTCGCCTACCCGATCCGCGACGGCATTCCGATCATGCTCACGGAAGAAGCGCGGAAGCTCGATCAGGCCTGATCCAGCCCTATCGCATGGCGGATGAAGCGCCGCCTCAGGCGCGGCATGCGCCCGACCGCCCACAGGCCTAAGCCCCGCGCCAGCTTGACGGGGGCAAGGTTTTGCTGGAACAGGCGGTTTATGCCGTCCGTCATGCCGATCATCAGCAGGTTTTGCGGGCGGCGGATGCGCTGGTATTCCTCCAGCACGTCCCGCGCGCCGATATCGAGGCCTAGGCCGAAGCGTTTGAAAACCGCCTCGTTTAGCGCCAGCGCGTCGCGGAAGCCTAAGTTTAGCCCCTGCCCCGCCACGGGGTGGATGGCATGCGCCGCATCGCCGATCAGCGCCAGCCGGGGGGCAATATAGGATTTGGCGTGGACAAGGCTTAACGGGTAGACGTGCACCTCGCCCTCCACGCGGATATCGCCCAGGTAATCGCCCGCGCGCGACGTGATTTCCTCCGCCAGCTGCGTGTGGGGCATATACCGGTAGGCTTCCGCCAGTTCCGTCGGCTCCACC
>CAYMDD010000051.1:0-479 GCA_964389045.1 uncultured Rickettsiales bacterium | reverse complement strand
GCGAGGAGCGGTTGCCCTGCATCGGCAGCACGGCGAACGGCCCCAGCGGCAGGAAGCGCTCCTGCGCCAGCCCATGATGCGGGCGTTCATGGGCGATTGCGCAGACGATGGCGGTTTGCCGGTAATCCGCCTCCAGCGTGCCGATGCCCGCCTGTGTGCGGATGGCGGAGTGCTTGCCGTCCGCGCCGACCAGCAGCGTGGCACGCATCTGCGCGCCGGATGCAAGCGCAAGGGTCATGCCGCCTGCATCCGCAGTAAAGGATTGCACCGCCTCGCCTTCAAGCACGGTAAGTCTCGGGCATGCTTCTGCGGACTGATGCAGCGCCTGCCGGACATGGCGGTTTTCGATGATCCAGCCGAAGGGTTCTTCTCCCGCCTCCTGATGGCGGTAATCAAGGAAAAATGGGGAATCGCCGTCGGAGACGCGGATATCGAGAATGGGTTCTGCGTGCGGTTCTACTCCTTCCCATGCGCCTGCA
>CAYMDD010000050.1:0-9517 GCA_964389045.1 uncultured Rickettsiales bacterium | reverse complement strand
GAACAGCGCCCCGCCCTGGAACAGCATGCCGAACTTGCGCATCTGCTCCTGCCGCTCCGCCCGCGCGAGCTTAGTGACTTCCTTGCCGTCAATCCGAATGCTGCCGGAATCAGGAGTAATCAGGCCGAGGATGGACTTAATCAGCACCGACTTGCCCGTGCCGCTGCCCCCGATCACCACCAGCGATTCGCCTTGTGCGATGGAAAGATCAATCCCGTCCAGCACTACTTTGGGACCGAAAGATTTGCGCACGCCGGTGAGTTGGATTTTGGGGGTCATAGGGCGTAACTCGTAATAGGTAATTCGTAATACGTAATTCGCAATCGGCTTAACGCATTACGCGCTACGAGATACGAATTACGCATGGATAAACTCATTTGGCGAAGAAGAACGAGGTAAGCAGATAGTTCGACAGCAGGATGAGGATACTCGCCGAAACCACCGCCGCCGTCGTCGCGGCGCCTACGCCTTGCGCGCCGCCTTTGGAGTGGAAGCCCTGGTAAGCCCCCATCAGCGTGATGATGAAGCCGAAGGCGGAGGCTTTCACCAGGCCGGAGACGACATCCTTGGTTTCGAGGTAGGTCATGGTGTTTTTCAGGTAGGTGGTCGGGTTGAAATCCAGCACGTGGATGCTGACCATGTAACCGCCCATCACCCCGATGATGTCGGCCACCAGCACCAGCACAGGCAGCATGGTAAGCCCGGCCAGCAGGCGGGGGAACACCAGGTACTTATACGGGTCGGTGGAGAGGGTGGAGAGCGCGTCGATCTGCTCGGTCACGCGCATGGTGCCGATTTCGGCGGCGTAGGCCGCGCCGATGCGGCCTGCCACCATGAGTCCCGCCAGCACCGGCCCCAGCTCGCGCGTGATGGAGAGCACGACCACGATGGGAATGGAGCTTTCCGCGGAGAAGCGCTGGAAGCCGGAATAGCTCTGGAGCGCCAAGACCGCGCCGGTGAAAATGGCCGTCAGGCCGATGACGGGGAGCGAATAAAAGCCGATCTCCAGCATGGCGCGCCCGATCTGCCGCGGATACCAGGGCTTGCGCAGCGCAGACCCAAGAGCTGTACCCATGAACAGCGTCACCCGGCCAACGGCGGCGAGAAAGGCGAGGAACAGGCTTCCGATCGGCTGAAGGAAATTCATTCCGCGGTTGTAAGCGATGGATGGAGCGATGTAAAGCGGCCTTTCGACCGGTGGGAAACCGCCGCTGACGCTCTGTTGATGAATTTGGGTTAAGCATCGTATCGCTTCTTCAGGAAGGCGGCGTTAGGGTGAATCTCAATATTAGTTCAGTATTTTTTTAACCCTTATCGAATGGAGAGGTATTATGACCGTCAAGGGAGCCATTAAAGAAGCCGCCGGTTTCGCCAAGGAAGAATTATACGAGCACGGCGATTCGGCGGAATCCCAGGCCAAAGCCCAGGAAGGCCGGAATCTGCGCAACGAAGGCCGCATCGAGAGCGGTAAAATGCCCAAAACCACCAAACCCGGTACCGGGCATAAAGAAGACGAAGACACAACTTACTAAAGAATGGTGTTTTCTTTTCAAGCGCTCCCGTCTTCATAGACAGGAGCGCTTTTTTGTATGTACGGTAAATAGGGCAAAAACGTTGCATTCTGTTGCATTCCGTTGCATTTTTAACTTTTCCGTCGAATGTTGAAAGCTTTAGTTTAGGTCCGCCTTGCGCCGCCGGGAAGACAAAAAAGCCAAAGCGTATATCGGTGCGCATTGACCCTCTTTCTTGCCGGTTGATTGCAGAGGAGTTCCCGGTCATACTGCCCATGCTTGTAACCTGATCCGAAATTTTCGTCATCGCGGCGAAACGGGCAGGTTTATGCATGTCGGAAGGATTCCGGCGAATGCTTCAAGGAGTCCAGCAATGGACGAACCGGTGATTCTGTATATCGAGCAGATCCAGGGCGCGGACCTCAAATGCTACTACGGCGTGTGGCTGCTGACATGCGAATGCGTGAAAGCCACAGGCCTGGAGGACAAGCTCCAGTCCGGCGACGGCGACATCGTCGATGACGCCAAGAACGCCCTCAAGGCCGCAAGCGTCTGGCACGGCCAGGGCGACACCGACGATTCACAGCTCTCGGTCATCGCCTGGGCGAAGCAGCGGGCAAAGGAGATGGGCTATTCCATTCGAATGGAACGGCCACTCCCCTGCGATAACGATTAGAAGCACTTCGGGAAGCGCTGCCTAAGGCGGCCTTCCCTTTTTATTCCCGGGTTAAACCTGGAGCGGGTGATGGGAATCGAACCCGCGTATTCAGCTTGGAAGGCTGATGTTCTACCATTGAACTACACCCGCAAACGGAAAAACTTTATCCACAATGGCAATAGCTAAAGGATTCAAGCGCTTTGGCCTGACAGCTTTAGCCCTGACGCGTTTGCGCAAAAAGCATTTCTGCTCTTCTCCAGTCTTCCGGCGTATCGATATCCGCTGCGCGCCAGTGGGGGATGGGCAGGCCGATGCCGCCGCTGTGCATGCGCTTACCCTCCCGCCATGCCCGGCCTTTGCCTAAGTAAAACTGTCCGGCATCGTAGTAGCTGGGAGATAAATCTTGCGTGCGCGTAAGCTCGTATTGCGGTTGGAGAAAACGCATCTTCTCCCCGCTGTCCATTACCATGGCGCGTTGGATAGGGTGTGCATACCGCACGACGGGGTAAACAAAATCGGCATCCCTATAAAGCGCCAGCCGCATAGCTTCCTTCATGTCCGCCGCCTGTACCAGCGGTGCGCACGAGTAGATACAGCATGCCCATTCAACAGGATAGCCGAGGCGTTCGTAATAATTCACCGCATGGACGATGACGGGAGCGGTCGGCGTCAGATCATCCGCCAGTTCTACAGGTCGCGCAAAAGGCGTCTCCGCCCCCCAATAGCGCGCAATCTCCGCGATCTCCGCATCTTCGGTGGAAACGATAATGGCCTCAAACAGGCCTGTTTCCTGTGCCGCCAGGATAGACCAGGCGATAACGGGCTTTCCATAAAAATCTTTGATGTTTTTGCGCGGGATGCGCTTGCTTCCCCCCCTGGCGGGGATGACGGCGATACGCATGCGCGCTTATTTCCGCGCCTGCTGCGCTTCCCAGTCGGAGCGAAGCAACCCGAAGAAGAAAGAATCACACCACGCGCCCTCCGCCCAGTGCGTCTGGCGGTGCGTGCCCTCCAAGGTAAATCCGAGCGTCTCGAAAAACGCCTTCTTTTTTACGTCGAAGGAATAAATCTCAGCCCAGAGGCGATTTAAGCCCAACTCGCCGTATGCATAGCCAGCCATGGCGCGCGCCGCGTCGGGTGCAAAAGTTTCGTCAATATAAAGTCCGTTATATCCAATGTAAATCGAGAAATCCGCCGTGCGGTTGACCCAGTCAATATAACACAGGCCACACGCCCCTAAAAGCCTGCCATCTTCCGCTTTCACAATGGAGAACATGCGCGTGAAGAGATCATTATTAACCTTCGTCTCGAACCACGCGCGCTGCTGCGCATGATTAAGCTCGCGGTATTCGCGGAAGAACCGGCGGAACTGCGGGTCGTTGCGCCACTCTAGAAGCTGCGGGAGATCCTCTTCCTCCACCGCCTTCAGCGCGATATGCGTGCCTTTGATTATAAATCCTCCACATCCGCCGGATAAATGGCGTCACCGGCCTGTTTGTCCGTTTTCAACCGCTTATCTATTGCCAAAGCACGCTGATAAGGCCTGAGCGCATCGGCAGGCGCAGGGCGCAATACTTCGATATCGCTGTCCCGCAGGATTTCGCCTGCCTGCATATCACGCTTCAAACGAAGGCAACGCTGCTGTACGATGGCGGAGTGTGTTTCATTCGCTTCCACACGCTTGACTCCGTCGCCTAAAGCATGCTCAAGCTCCCGGCTCCTGTCAACCATTTCCCTCCATGTCTGAGGGTCCATGGAAAAAGGATGGTCTGGCCCGGTGCGCGTAGTGTCATCGGTAAAATGTTTCTCGATCACCCGCGCGCCGAGGGCGATGGCGCCGAGTACCGTGGCATGGCCGGGGGAGTGGTCGGAAAGCCCAAGGATTATGCCGGGAAATTCTCTGGCATAGGTTAGAAGCACGCGCAGATTGATATAATGGAAATTCTCCAGCGAACCGGTGTAGTTGGTATTGCACTGCATCAGCACCAACTGGCGATTGAATGCCGCTACTGCTTCCACCGCGCGTGTTATATCCTCCATGTCGCTCGCCCCGGTGGCCAGCATCACTGGCTTATTGCGCTTGGCGATATAGGCGATGAAATCCGTCCAGGTAATGTCTCCGGAGCCTATCTTATAGGCAGGCAAGCGGCTGTCTAAAACTTCTACCACGTCGAAATCATACGGGGTGGTGAAGAAATGCACTTTTGCCGCATGGGCTGTTTCGATCAGGTCGTCCGTCCAGCGAATATCGCATTCATATTGTTTATAAATGCTGAATACTGATTTTTTCCAGTTGGCCTGGTGCGCGATCTGCCCGCCCAGCGCCCTGAATCCGAAATCGCTGACGATTTTCTCCGCCGTGAAATGCTGGAACTTGACGGCGTCGGCTCCCGCTTCCTTGGCAAGCCAGATCAGCGCTTTGGCGCGCTCCAAATCGCCGTCGTGGTTGGCGGCGATATCGGCGATGAAATAGCTCGGAGCACCAAGCGAGATTTCTTTTTCATTAATAAAAATGGCTGCATCGAATAGCATCATAGCTCGTTATACTCTTTTGCCAGTGCGTTAATTACCGCATGTATATCCGGTAACTGGTATCCCAGTAAAAACTCCGCATGTAAAACATCCAGGCCTAAGCTTTCCGCCCTGACTGCGCCGGTATGCGTCTTTACGCTTCCGGGAATACACTGTGCGGTATCCAGGCCGAGCCGAACCGCCAGTTGCAGGATGAATTCCATTTTGCTGCAGCATTCCCGCGCCGCCACATTGACCAGCCCGGAAATGTTTTTTTGCAATAAGTCAAAAAGAGCGCCGGCGAAATGCGCAACGTCGATGCTGGAGGTGAAAAAATCGTCATACAGCGTAACAGGCACCCCAGATTTTAGCGCCGCAATAGCCCATTCGACGAAAGTGGGGCAATTTGGCCATCCGCGGAATCCCACGATATTGGTGCGCACTGCAAGGCTTTCCGGGTGGGTAAGCGCAAAGCGCTCGCCCGCGTACTTGGTGCGCGCGTACTCATTAAGAAGAAGGACGGGATCTTCTTCCGTATGCAAGCGTCTCTTGTCGCCGGTGTAATAATGATCCGTCGAGATGTGGCAGAGCTTCGCGCCGCTCTCCCGGCAATATTGCGCGAGATGGGCAGCAAGCATTGCATTCACCCGGTAGGCCGCGCAGGGATCGCGCTCGCATTCTTCCAGCGATACTATGGCGGCAGCGTTGACAATGCAGTCTGGCCTTATCCGGTTAAGCGCCGCAAGCAATCCATTCGTATCGGTTGCATCTACTGTGATATCCGCGTGTTGCCGAGCCAGACCCACGCATCGCGCGCGCCTTCTGCTCCATTCCTTTATCAGCGCCTGACCCAGCAGGCCGGTGCTGCCGAGAATTGCCGTCACCGCGCTTTGCATCACGAACTCCGCTTTTTAAACTATGCATATCTATAGCTCCCGCATGGTTCAAGCGCTTTCACGACTCTGGTAAAGCTTAGGCAGATAATACATAGTTTTGCGCTCATAGTCCGGTTATCTTTATTATTAGGGATGCTTAAAGATAAGGCCGCCGCTTTACCTTCCGCACGATAGTTTTCAGGTTGGCTCCAAGTAGTAAAAAGCGGGGGAATTAAAGATTCTCCGGTTCTTTGTTTTGTCATCGGCGTAAACCCTTTACCCATATGGATTGACACGTAATGAGTTGGAGCGGGTGATGGGAATCGAACCCACGTATTCAGCTTGGAAGGCTGATGTTCTACCATTGAACTACACCCGCATGCATGGAGTATGAAGTGTTGAGTGTGGAGTTTGGTTAATGGGTGCCGGGGCAATTTTCAACTAAAACCGTACTAAACTCCATACCCCATACTCTGAAACTCCAATGCCCTACCGCACTCCGGCCATTTTCTTCTCCAGTAATAACGCCTGCAAATCGGACTGCCAGCGCGCGCCGCGGGTGAGCTGCACGGCGCGTTCCAGGTCGGCCTGGGCTTGCGGGTAGGCTTTGAGCCAGCGGTAGCCGGTGCCGCGCTGGTAATAGAGTTTGGCGTTGCCGGGGTTGGCTTTCAGCTGCGCGTCGGCCAAGCGGACGGCGGTGTTCGCGTCCGCCTGGCTGCCTTGCGCATTGCCCATCTCGCGGCGGGCGACGCTGCGCTGCAAATAGGCGTCGATGGCGTTCGGGTTGGCGGCGATGGCCTGGGTGTAGAGCGCATCGGCTTCGGCGTAGCGCTGCTGCATCACCATCGAGGCCGCCTGCAGCATCGCCGTTTGGGCGAGGCTGGGCACGGGCGCGCCACCGGCGGTGCCTGCGCCCAGAGGCCCGTTGATGTGCACGCGCACCGCCTCTGCTTGAGCGGAAGCGCAAGGCAGCCATAACAAAGCTATACATGCGAAGAAGCGTTGCATATTGGGGATTTTTTAACCGAAATCCCAGGGCAATGCAAATACCGGATGCCTGAAGCGTAGCTTTAACCTTATTTATCTTTAATCCAATATTTTACTAATATTTGTTTAACCATGCCGCGTCATAATTAACGTATCCCTTAAATCTAAAGCGGACACGGCTTTTTATGAAGCTCCCCTCTCTCACCGCGCACGAGGAAGGCGCAGTAGCCATGCTGTGGGCGGTGCTGCTGCCCGCGATGCTGGGCTTTACGGGCTTAGGCGTTGAGGTCAGTTCCTGGCACATGCAGAAAAGCGATTTGCAGAAAGCGGTGGACGCCGCGGCGGTGGCCGCCGGCTACACGGTCGGCACCGGCAATTCGGCTACCACCGTCGCCACCGCGGAGATGGCGCGCAACGGGCAGACCATCGGCGGGTCGGTGACCATCGCCGTCAACTCGCCCCCTGCCAGCGGCAGCTATAGCGCCAACGGCAACGCGGTGGAAGTTATCGTCACCAAGCCGGTGAGCGCAATGTTCGCCAAAAAATTCTTAAGCAACGGCGTGACGCTCCAAAGCCGCGCCGTATCGCTCGCCACGCTCGCCCCCACCAATACCGGCTCGGCCTGCGTGCTGGCCCTGCGGCAGAATCCTTCCGACGCCATCAACGTCAACGGCAATGCCAACGTCAACATGCAGAATTGCGACGCGGTGGCCAACTCCAATAATAACCAGGCCATTACGGCAGGCGGCCAGGCGCAGCTCACCGTCAACCGCGTCTACACGCGCGGCAACTGGTCCACCAACGGGCAGGCGAGAATCAATAACACCGCGCCGAACGTCTCGGGCGGCCAGGTGGTGCCCGACCCGTTCGCCAACGTCCCGGCGCCGTCGGTTTCCACCTGCAATTACAACAACACCAACGTCAACGGCGGCACGGTGACGCTCAATCCGGGCGTTTATTGCAACGGCCTTACCATCAATGCGGGGGCAAATGTCACGCTCAACCCCGGCACCTACGTCATTAACAACTCGTCGTTCAACATCAACGGCAATGCCACCGTGAGCGGCAACGGCGTTACCTTCGCGCTGACATCGGCCAGCGGCAGCACCCCCGGATTCAACTTAAACGGCGGCGCCACGCTCACCCTCACCGCGCCGAGCACGGGCACCTATGCCGGTATTTTGTTCTATCAAGACCGCCGCTCCACCGCCGCCAGCAATTTCAACGGCGGTTCGACGGCGCGGCTTACCGGCGCGCTCTATTTCCCCGGCGGCGACCTGACATTCAACGGCGGCGTCGGCGCGCAGGCTACCTGCACGCGCATTATCGCCGGCACGGTGCGCTTCAACGGGGGGGCAAATTTCTCCAACTCCTGCCCGAGCGGCTACCCCGACATCGCCACCCCCGGCACGGGCGGCGGGGCGGTGACGTCCGTGGCGCTGATGGAGTAGGCGCATGCGCGGATTTCGGGATGAGAGCGGCAGCGTGACGGTGGAGATGGGATTCTTCGGCATCGTCATGTTCTTCAGCCTGATCGCGGGCATCGACTACGCCTCCGTCATCAACGCGCGCATGCAGCTCGGTTCGGCGGTGCGCGCGGGCGCGAAGTTCGCCATGGCCAACCCTGCCGACACCTCGAACATCCCGAACGTGGTGCGGGGGGCTTCCACCCTGCCTTCGGGGAGCGTGAACGTGACGGCATCCCAGTTCTGCGAATGCGTAAGCGGCACTACCGTCACGTGCGGCACCACCTGCGCGGGCGGGGCGAGCGCCGCGCGGTACACGGCCATCAACGCCAGCTATCCCGCCCCGATCATGATCGGCTACCCGGGCATCCCCAACCCGTATAACATCGCGCAAGCAGCCACGGTGCGCGTGCAATGAGGAAACGCTTTCTTAAAGACGGGCGCGGCAGCGCGGCGGTGGAGACGGCGATGGTGCTGCCGCTGTTCCTGCTGATGGTGTTCGGCTTCTTCGAGTTCGGGCGGATTTACTGGATCCAGTCGACCATGAACAACGCCGTTACCGCCGCCGGGCGCTACGCCATGCTGAACGTAAGCGCCACTACCAGCCAGATCCAAACGCAGGCGCAGGCGAACGTAGTGGGCATGCCCGCGGCAACTATCGCTTTTAGCGTCAGCACCTCGGCCAGCGGCGGCGTCAATTATGCCACCATCAACGCCTCTTACGCCTACCAGGCCGCCAGCGGGCTGATCCCCTCGATCCGAACCATCACACTCACCCGCCAGATCACTGTGCCGCGCGTTTAGACGATAACTTGATTAGGCTTTATTTCCGGCACTGTATGCGTTAAGGATTAACTTACATTAATCCCGAATGGAGACAGAAAATGCCCACCATACCCAACCCTGTACGTCATAAATTCCCGCAAAGATGGCATGCGGCCATCGAAGCGGCTTCCCCTGATGACAGCGTGCAAACCGCGCTGAAGAAACATTTTAAAGACGCTCCAGGCAATACCAACCGCGCTTATGCCCGGCTCGATCCCAGCGATCCCGGCGTTCACCGTTTTACCAGCGATATCCACTTCGGCGGCACTGCATCCATTGAGCAAGTGTACACAGGCAGCGAAGTCGTTACGTACACTGCCATCGATCTTAAGCAGATGAAGGTAGGCCAGTTGCTGGAATTCGCGCAGTCCAGCGCGATGCGGGCGATCCTCGAGCAAGAACCGAAGCAAATCGTCAGGGCGGCTGAAACGGAACCCGCACTCGCAGCGGATAAGCATATAGAGCAAGAAATGGAGAGAAGAAGAATAGGCAATGGCGAGATTCGCAGGCGTTAATTAAGCTATATCTCTATTCTTTCCCTTGATGATTGCCGAGAAATAGCGCATAGCATTACCCCAACGCTGCGCCTGACCTGCGCAGATGGTATTCTATGGAAAGAAGAGGACATCATGACCAAAGAGAAATTCAACCGGAACAAGCCGCACTGCAATATTGGGACGATCG
>CAYMDD010000049.1:0-9534 GCA_964389045.1 uncultured Rickettsiales bacterium | reverse complement strand
CCACCGTATCGCATGCATGTAAATGCGCCTTATCGCGGCAGCACGCAGGCGATCAATGTGCCCTTGCCCGCGCCGGAATCCAGGTCGATACGCCCACCGTGCAGCTCTACCACGCTTTTGACGATGGAAAGACCTAAGCCGGTGCCGGATTTGGCCTTGGAGCGGGGCACCTCTCCTCGCGGCCTGCCTTTGTAGAACTTATCGAACACCCGGGGCAGATCTTCCGCGGCGATGCCCGGCCCGTCATCGCGCACCCACAGGGCAATCTCGTTTTCCCCGCGCAGCTCCGCGCCGAAGATGATATGCCCACCCTGGGGAGTGAACCGGATGGAATTACTGAGCAGGTTGAACAGCGATTGCTTGAGCCGCGTCTCATCCCCGCGCATCTCGCCGATACCCGCGTCGCATTCCAGCGTGACATGCAGATGCTGGTCCTTGGCGCGCGACTCCGTCAGAGCGAGCACGGCCTTCATCATCGCGTGGATGCTGAAATTCTGCACTTTCAGCTGCATGTACCCCGCCTCGATGCTGGCAAGATCGAGAATGTCGTTGACCAGCTGCATCAAATGCTGCGCCGAATGGTGGATGCCTTCGACGTATTCCTGCTGCTTGGTGTTTAAGCTCCCGAAATACTGCTGCTTGAGCAAATCGGCGAATCCCGCGATCGAGGTTAGCGGCGAGCGCAGCTCATAGGAGACGTTCGCCAGGAACTGCGTTTTCAGGCGGTCAGCCTCCTGCAACGCTTCATTCCGCTCCAGCAGCGAGCGCTCCAGCAGCGTCGAGTCCGTCACATCGATATAGGTAATCAGCGTCGCCCCGTCGGGCAGCGGTACGGTGGAGGTGTCGATCACCTTGCCGTCGGTGCGCTCCAGCCGCGCCGAAACCGGCACGCGCGCATGCACCTGGGCGATGCGCTGCTCGGCATAGCTTTTCCAGTCATCCGTCAAGTGCAGCGGGCGGGTGCGCTCCACGATGTCACGCATGTGCGGCTCGGCGCGCGCGGTCGCCTCGTCGATGTTCCACATGGTCAGGAACACCGGGTTACTCAATTTAAGCCTTCCGTCTTCGCCGAATACGGCGACGCCTTCGTGCAGATTGTCGAGCGTTTCGCGCTGCACGGCGATGAGGGTGTTGTAGGAGCGCTCCAGCGCCAGCCTGTCGGTTACGTCTTCGTACGCGAATAAAATTCCGCCGAGCGCGTGCGGGATGGCGATGACGCGCAAGGTTCTGCCGTCGGGCAGGTAGAAGAATTCCTCCCGCGGCTCGATCAAATCGGTGAAGAGCTTAAGCTGGTTCTGCTTGAACAGCTGGAAATTCGCCTGCTCTGGCAGTTTCCGCTTTTCGCGCAAGGCTTCCAGCACCTCTCCATAGGAAGGCTCCGCCTCCAGCCAGCTTTCCTCCAGCTTCCACAGATTGGAAAATGCGTAGTTGAACGACTTCAGCCGCATGTCGGAGCCGTAAATAGCCATCGCGCTGCTGGCGCTCTCCAAGAGATCGGCCTGCGCCGACATATGGCGGTGCAGTTCCTCCTGCAAGATTTCCACTTCCGTGATGTCTTGCGCGTAGCCGGCAGTGATCTGCTCGGAAGGCAGCGGAAATTCATTGAACTGGTATAACCGGCGCTGACCGTCCACCACCAGATGCCTGCGCTCAGATTTAGCTTCGCCGCTCTCCATCGCTTCCTGCGCGAGCTTGGGCGCACGCCGGTCCAGCTCCGGCACGCGCGCCGGCACGAGAGTCTCCGCCGCTTTCGGCGCTTCTTCGGCGATCTCGCCGTAGGCAAGGTTATAAAAGCGCACATTCAAATCGCCTCCCCGCTCCCAGATGGGATAGGGCGCCATGTGCAGCAGTGTGGAGCTGTGCTTCAACTCGTTTTTGAGCTTTTCGTTTTCGTGTGTCAGGCGGTGGAGTTTTTTGAGCGGCGCGCTGATATCGTGCAGCCAGATGATGAAGGACGGAGATGCTCCTTCTGGCTCCAGCAGTTGAGGCACGGCGTAGAGAAAGCGCGCGCCGTCCGCCGATTCGAACGTAACGCCTTCGGAAGTGCGCCTGTCATGCAAAGCTGCCAGCAACACCGCTATTTCCTGTCTTGTTTTTTCAGGCAGCGCTCCAAGCGCATCGCCGATGCCGGAATACTCCGCATCGCTTAAGCCGAGCAGGCGCAAAAAATCGGGGGAAAAAAACTCCGCCCCCTTGGCATCCGTGCACCAATATGCCCCTCCCCGTGCTGCTGCCGGAAGCATGATGCCTTCCGGTTCGGAATCGCTGCGGGGTTTGCGGAGAAAGGCCATACGCGCTTCGGGATCAAGGCTCTAAGAGAGGACGCCAGGCGCATTCTATAGCGCATGTCAGAGCGCGTGTCATCAGCGGATGCGCAAAAGGATCAAGGCGCTAACGCGCTTCGTCTTCCCATTCCTGAACGGGAGGCGCTTTGTCTTCCCCGTCTTCCTGCTTAGTCCCCGTTTTCCGCGTGAGGAACGCGGGCAGCACGTTGCTGTTGTTGGGAATGTCCACGTCCGGCTCGTCGTCTTCGGGGAGGTCATTCTCTGCTTGAATTTCCTGGTTCTGGTTCTGTTCCTGCCAGCGCGCGCGCTGCTCCTGGTATTCCATCTGCATGCGGTAGTAATGGTCGGCATGCTGGAGATAGTATTCCGCAAGCACCCGGTCGCCTGCCGAGAGCGCGTCCTTGGCCTGGTTCAAGTATTTCTCGCGCAAGGCGGGATAGTTCTTGCGCACGCGCGGCTGACCGTAATTGCCTCCGCCGTGCCCGCCATGCTGCGGCTTGCCGTATTTCTGGTACGGCCTGCGCCCGCCCTGCCCTGCGCCGTGCCCGCCGGTATGCCCTGTATGACGCTTTCTCATGCCGCCGTTCATGTATCTGATTCCTGATGTTTGATGTTGATCGTCTTCATTATTTTCATGCCACCGGGCGCGCGAAATTTCAACCATGATCGAGAAGCACGCAGCGTGGAATTCCGCTTAAATCGCTCCTGGTTTCAAGAATTCGGAAACCTGCATCCTGCAAGATTCGCTTAACAGGCACGCCCTGCACCCACTTCCAATGCCGCAATCCCCCTGGGCGCTAGCACGCGAGCCAATTGATGCGCGATTTCGGCATAAGAGTCAAGCCCATCTTTTCCCGAAAACAACGCCGTTTCCGGCTCGAAATATGCCACTTCCGGCATCAGCCGCCTGCGCTCCGCTTCCGGAATATAGGGCGGGTTGGCGATGACTACATCGAATTCCGCATCCAACGCATCCGCCCAGTTTCCTTGGATAAACCATGCCCTTCGCTCAAGCCCGAGCACGCCTGCGTTGCTGCGCGCAACGCCTAGCGCCGCGTGGCTGATGTCCACACCCACACCGCATGCGCCGGAGCATTCCGCCAGCAGCGTGAGCAGAAGACACCCCGAGCCGGTGCCCAAATCCAAAACGCAAACATCCCGATCTTTTATCCGTTCAAGCACCGCCTCGATCAGTGTTTCGCTGTCGGGGCGCGGCGTCAGTACATGGCGGTCAACCAGGAATTCGCGTCCATAGAATTCCTTGCCGCCGACGATCTGCGCCAGCGGCTCCCTGGCTGCCCGCCGCCCAATCAGCGCGTGGAAACGCCGCCATTCCTCTTCGCTCATCCGCCGCGCGTCATTCAGCAGCAATGCCTCGCGCGTGCAGGCAAGCGCATGCTGCATCAGCAACCTGGCATCCAGCGCGGGCGTCTCGACACCGGCGGCTTCAAGCGTCTCCGCCGCGCTTTTCAAGCAGGCAGCAATGTCGGAAACCATACGCTTTTATCCACAAGCCTTATCCCAGCTCCGCCAGCCGCTCCGCCTGGTCGTGGGCGCTGAGTGCGTCGATGAATTCATGGAGCGCGGCGCCCTCCATGACGCTCTCGATGTTGTAGAGCGTGAGGTTAATGCGGTGGTCGGTCACTCTTCCTTGCGGGAAATTATACGTACGGATGCGCTCCGAGCGGTCGCCGCTGCCGACCTGGCCTTTGCGGCTGGCGGCGCGCTCGTTCGCCAGCTTCTCGCGCTCCATCTCGTAGAGGCGCGCGCGGAGCACTTTAAGCGCCTTGGCCTTGTTTTTATGCTGCGATTTCTCATCCTGCTGCTGCACGATCAGGCCGGTGGGGATATGCACGATCCTTACCGCCGAATCGGTGGTGTTGACCGACTGTCCGCCCGGGCCGCTTGAGCGGAACACATCGATGCGCAAATCCTTCTCGTCGATGTGCACGTCCACCTCTTCCGCCTCCGGCAGCACGGCCACGGTTGCCGCCGACGTATGGATGCGCCCGCCCCCTTCTGTCACTGGCACGCGCTGCACGCGGTGGACGCCGGATTCGAATTTGAGCCTGGCGAATACACCCTGCCCGCTGATATTGGCTGATGCCTCTTTATAGCCCCCAATACCGGTTTCAGTGATCGAGAGGATTTCAAACCGCCAGCCCTGCAACTGCGCATAACGCTGATACATGCGGAAAAGCTCAGCGGCGAACAGCCCCGCCTCGTCCCCGCCCGTGCCCGCGCGCACTTCCAGAATGGCGTTCTTCTCATCCGCCGCATCCTTCGGCAGAAGCGCCACTTGCACCGCCTTGGTCAACTCCGGCAAGGCTGATTCCGCGTCGTGGAGTTCTTCTTCGGCCAGCATGCGCATTTCCGCATCGAGGCCGCTGTCGGCGAGCATGGCCTTGGCGTCCGTCATCCTGTCCTTGGCTTTTTTCAGTTCCGCGATGCGCTCGACGATCGGCGTCAGATCGGAAAATTCTTTCGATGCGCGCGCGAATTCGGAGCCGCTTAATAGCCCCGCCGATAGCGAGTCGCGCAATTCATCGTGCCGGCGCAGCACCAGGTCGAGCTTATCATCGAAATGCATGTTAGTCGTTCATCGTTCGTCGTTGCAGATGCGTTGCCACGTCGGCCATTGCAACGGTTTTCTGTTCACCCGTTTTTAGATCTTTCCAGCCGATCGTGCCGCTTTTCATTTCATCCTCACCCAGCAGCAAAGCGACGGTTGCGCCGATCTTATCGGCGCGCTGCATGCGCTTTTTCACGTTGCCGCGGTAAGCGATATCCACCGCAACCCCTTGCTTGCGCAAGGCCTGCGCTAGCTTCCACGCCTCCGCTTCCGAACCTTCGCTGACAGGAACGACAGCGACAGGTGGGGCTGTATCCGCGCCGGGAATCAACCGCCAGTCGATGCCCGCCAAAAGCAGCCTTTCCTCGCCTGCGCCGAAGCCCACGCCGGGCGTGCTCGCGCCGCCCATCTGCTCCACCAGCCCGTCATACCGCCCGCCGGCGATCAGCGTGCTCTGCGCGCCTAAACCTTCCTCGGCGATGAACTCGAAGACGGTATGATTATAATAATCCAGCCCGCGAACCAGCCTATCGTTGAGCGTATAGGCAATGCCAAGCCCTTCGAGGCCGCGTTTGACGCGCACGAAAAAATCCTTCGCGCTTTCGCTGAAATAATTTTCCAAGCGTGGAGCGCCGGCTATGATGCGCTTGTCGTTTTCGTCCTTGGAGTCAAGCACGCGGAGCGGGTTTCTCTCAAGCCGCAGGCGGCTATCTTCCGAAAGCGCATCGGCGTGCGCTTGCAAATACTCCACCAGCGCCTCGCGGTATGCCTTGCGGCTCTCTCCATCGCCCAGCGAGTTGAGTTCCAGCCGCGCCTTTTCCTTCAGGCCGACGGCCTCCAGAATCTGCGCCGCCAGCGCGATCACCTCCACATCAGCTTCCGGCTCCGCCACGCCCAAAAGCTCCAGCCCATATTGATGGAATTGGCGCTGCCTGCCCTTCTGCGGGCGCTCGTAGCGGAATGCCGGGCCGTAGTAATACCATTTCACCGGTAATGCATTCTGCATCCCATTGGAGAGAAACGCGCGCGCCGCGGCTGCGGTGAATTCCGGCCTCAACGTCAAGGATTCGCCGCCGCGGTCGGCGAACGTGTAGGTTTCCTTGGAGACGATGTCCGATGTATCGCCCAGCGTGCGGTGGAATACTTCCGAGAATTCGAATACCGGCGTGCGGATCTCGCCGTAGCCGTAGCGCTCGGCAATGGCACGGATGACATTGCCGAGGGCATGCCGCTTCCTTGCTTCCTCCGGCAGTATATCGTGCGTGCCGCGCACCGGCTGCAGCTTGCTCATGAAATACCGCCGCCTGCTTTTTAAGTGTAACTGTAATAGGTGAGATACCACCCGGTGGCGCACAAATACGCCGCTTCCCCGATCATTGCCGAAACGTTGCGGAAATTCCGCTCTTCGGCCATAATGGCGCGGATCAGGATAAAATACTTCACCAGGTTAAACACGGCGGACACCACCAAAAAGCGCGTGATTTCGCCCGTATACCCCACGCCCGCAATGTCCAGCAGGCTGAAGAAAAACAGCACCGGCGAGGGATAGAGGAATACCGGCGTAAAAAACCCGTGCCACTCCGGGCCTAAGCGCGTTGCAGCGATCAAGAGCCAGTGCACCAGTGTAATGAAAAAGGCCAGGCTGGAAAACATAAGCGAGATTCCTCCGCTGCGGTTAACGCTTCAAGGCGTGTTCTACAAGTAAACGATGCAAAATTGAACTGTTTCTTCAAAGATTTTCAAGCGCAATTGACAAGTTAGCGGGTAAAAGCTATTTTTCCATCCAATATTAATTACTTCCGTGTCATGGCCTCGTGGATTAAAAAAACGCTGAAAAGCACGGCATTGGGGGCTGCGGTAGGGGCAGCCTTAAGCTTCGTATTGCCGGGCTTCGCCGAAATGATCGGCGCGCCGGAGGCGATAGGCTATCTGAACAACGCGGTATGGAACGCCGGATTCTTCGGCATGATTAGTGGCTTGACCACGGCGTTAGAGCCGGTTTTCACCGCTCTGTTCGAAGAGAATACGGATAAAGGCTCAACAGGCGCGGAACCGCAACCGGCGCAAGCGCGCGAACCTTGCCTGGCTCCCGCGGTTGAGCCGTCCTCGGTGCATGTCGAGCGGCTGAATGCCGCCACTCTCTCCGCGCAACCCTCAGTGCTGCGCCGTTGAGGCCGCGTAGCGCTGCTGCACGTACGCTTCCACCATCGCCTGGAATTCCTCCGCGATGCCTTCGCCGCGCAGTGTGGCGGCTTTCTTTCCGTCGATGAACACCGGCGCGCTCGGCGCCTCGCCCGTGCCGGGCAGCGAAATGCCGATATCGGCGTGCTTGCTCTCCCCCGGCCCATTGACGATGCACCCCATCACCGCCACGTTCATCGCCTCAACGCCCGGGTATTGCTGCTTCCACCGCGGCATCTGCGCGCGCAGGTAAGCCTGGATTTTATCCGCCAATTCCTGAAACACCGTGCTGGTGGTGCGCCCGCAGCCGGGACAGGCCGTCACCTGCGGCGTGAAGCTGCGCAACCCAAGCGATTGCAGAATCTCCTGCGCCACCTGCACCTCCCTGGTACGGTCGCCGCCCGGCTCCGGGGTGAGCGACACGCGGATGGTGTCGCCGATGCCATCCTGCAGCAAAATGGAAAGCGCCGCCGTCGAGGCGACGATGCCTTTGCTGCCCATCCCTGCCTCCGTCAGCCCCAGATGGAGTGGGTAACGGCAGCGGCGGCTTAACTCCCGGTACACCGCAACCAGATCCTGCACGCGGCTGACCTTGCAGGAAACCACGATGCGCTCCTGGGGCAACCCGAGCGCCTGGGCTTTGGCCGCACTCTCCACCGCCGAGACGACCAGCGCCTCGCGCATCACCTCATTGGCTGAAAGCGCCTGGCCGGATTGGGCATTTGCATCCATGAGCCTGGCCAGCACCGCCTGGTCGAGGCTGCCCCAATTGGCGCCGATTCGCACCGGCTTGCCGTGCAGAAGCGCCGCCTCGATCATCTGCGTGAACTGCGCATCCTGCTTCTGCCCGAAGCCGACATTGCCGGGGTTGATGCGGTATTTAGCGAGCGCCCCGGCCATATCGGGATAGTCGCGCAGCAGCGTATGGCCGTTATAATGAAAATCCCCCACCAGCGGCACGCGGCAGCCAAGCGCATCCAGCTTCCCGGCAATCGCCGGCACGGCGGCAGCCGCCTCTTTCGTGTTGACGGTGAGGCGCACCAGCTCCGACCCGGCATCGCTTAACGCTCTGACCTGCGCGACCGTCTTTTCGATGTCCGCCGTGTCCGTGTTGGTCATGGACTGCACCACGACGGGCGCACCGCCACCGACGGCGACGCCTCCGATATTCACCTGCATTGTGGGTTTTCGGGCCGAGTCCATTACCTATCCGCCAGGCTTATCCCGTATACTTCCGGGAAATGCGGAACATATAACGCTTGGGCGCTCCAATAACAAGGCGGATAGGCAGGCGCAGCCGCATCCCGGCAGCCGGGCGGCAACTGCTCCCACGCTTCCTTGAGTACAGGCAAAGGGATGATGGCTTGGGGCACCGGCGGCTCCGGCGCAAAGACGATGCAGCTTAACGTGAATATCGCCAGCCCGAACGTTATGCGCACCAGCAGCGCCGAAGGCTCCCGCTTGCGGTTGAATTGCTCAGGCAGGGTGAAAAAACGCCGCTGCGGAAACTGCCCGGCCTTTTCGTAGGCTTCCGTCAGCGCGTCCCCATCTAGGCTTAAATAGAGCGCGTATCGCCTTAAATACCCTTTGGCGTACGCCTCTCCGGGCAGATGCGCGGGGTCGCCCTCTTCCAGCGCGTTTAAATACCGGAAGCGTATATGCAGCTGCCTGGCCGCTTCCGCCAGGGAAAGGCCGTGACGCTCGCGCGCTTCGCGCAGGCGGTGGCCGATCTCGGCATAGCTTAGGCCTTCCGTCACAGCACGATTCCGCGATCCTGCGCATAAGCGGCGAGCCTGCTGCGCACCGACATTTCCGACAGGGGCAGCAATTGGGAGACATATGCCTCCAGCGCCCGCAACTCGACCGAGCGGATCATCGCCTTCATCGGCGGAATGCCCGACGCAGGCAGCGAGAGGTTCCGCACCCCGCAGCCGATCAGCGCCAGCGCTTCCAAAGGCTTGCGCGCCATATCGCCGCAGAAGCTCAACTCCGCCTGCCTCCCTTTGCACGCTTCCGAGAGCTGCCGCACCAGGCGCAAGACCGGCGGCGACAGCGGATCGTACCGCTCCGACACCTGGGGACTGCCGCGGTCAGTGGCAAAGAAGAACTGCAGCAGATCGTTACTGCCAATGGAAATGAAATCCACTTCCCTCAACAGCTCCGGCAATTGCCACAACAGCGACGGGATCTCCACCATGCAGCCGGTGCGGACGGAAGAAGGCGTCCCTGCGCCCTCTTCTTCAAGCTTGCGCATCTCCCGCGTCAGCAGGCGCTTCATGGCCTTGAATTCCTCCGCCATCGCCACGAACGGAAACATGAGGCTTAAGCCCCTGCCTGCATGCGCGCGCAGCAGGGCACGCATCTGGAGCTTTAAGAAACGCGGGCGATCCAGCCCGATGCGCGCGCCGCGCCAGCCCATCGCCGGGTTCTCCTCGCGCGCGAAGCGGAAATAGGGCACCCCCTTATCCCCGCCGATATCGAAGCTGCGGAAGGTGA
>CAYMDD010000048.1:6866-9615 GCA_964389045.1 uncultured Rickettsiales bacterium | reverse complement strand
GGCTGCAACCGGGGATGGGCGCGGATCCACTTCTGCGCGCAACAGCAGCCCCAGCGTTTGCGCAAGCACGCTGTCGGCCTGCGCGCCTCCTTCCGTTTCGGAAGGAATAAGCAGCGCCTCCACCCTCGTGCTTACATTATACCTTACGCCCTCCATATGCCTGCTCCCGTGCAGATCCACGCGCGCTTCCTCCAGCGCATCGAACACGTGCGCGGCATGGGAGAGGGAAGGGCGCTGTTGCCGGTGCAGGGCGGGGTCGTGGAGTTTGCGCATCAGCGCCGCGTGGTCGGCCAGCCCGCGGAGCTGCGTGATGGCCGCACGGTCGTCTTCCGCCGGCAGCGGCGGGAGAATGAGCGTATTTTCTGAGGCGATACGGTTGGCGCCGAAGGAAAGAGTGAGGCGCGCATCCTTAGAAAGCGCGCGCGCAGTGGCGCTTAACGCGGTTTTGAGCGGTTCGGCGTCCGTCTTCACGCCGGCAAGTCGTGATTGAAGCAGCGCTGGTAAAACTCGGCGATGGTTTTGCGCTCGGATTCATCGCACTTATTGAAGAAGGTCAAGCGGAAGGCGGTATGCAGATCGCCGAAAATGCGCGCATTCTCCGCCCAGGTGATGACCGTGCGCGGCGACATGAGGGTGGAGATATCCCCGGCGGCGAATGCGCTCCTGGTGAGGCTTGCCATGGCGATCATGCTTGTGAGCGTATCGGGCGCGGTTTCCGGCACTTTGGCGCGGACGATCTTCAGCTCGGTTTCCACCGGCAGGTAGTTGAGCGCGGCCACGATATGCCAGCGGTCCATCTGCCCCTGGTTGATGGCCTGCGTGCCGTGATAGATGCCGGTGGCGTCGCCTAAGCCGATGGTGTTGGCGGTGGCGAACAGCCGAAAATAGGGATGCGGCGCAATGACGCGGTTCTGATCGAGCAGAGTTAGCTTTCCTTGCGCCTCGAGCACGCGCTGAATCACGAACATCACATCCGGGCGGCCTGCGTCGTATTCGTCGAAGACCAGCGCCACCGGGCGGGAGAGCGCCCACGGCAGGATGCCTTCCTGGAATTCCGTCACCTGCTTGCCTTCTTTCAAAGTGATGGCATCGCGCCCGATCAAATCCAGGCGGCTGATGTGGCTGTCCAGGTTCACGCGCACGCACGGCCAGTTGAGCCTTGCCGCCACCTGCTCGATATGGGTGGATTTGCCTGTCCCGTGCAGGCCCTGCACCAGCACACGCCGGTTATAGGTGAATCCGGCGAGGATGGCGCGGGTAGTATCGGGATCGAAAACGTAAGTCGGGTCGATGTCGGGCACGTGCGATTCTCCATGCGCAAATGCCGGGACGGCAACGTCCGGCTTGATGCCGAACATTTGCGCGCTGGAAACGGTGGCTTCCGGTTTCGACTGTCCGCCGCCGGAGACGATTTCCGGGACAGGCGGGCGTTTCATTTCGCTGCTGTGCATCGTGGTTGCTTTCTTCAGCTGTCGGCGCAGCCCTGGATAGAGGCCGGGTTATAGATCATCTGCTCGGTTTCCACCCAATACTCCTCTTTGGCGCTGATTTCCGCCAGCAGTTTCAGCATGTTTGCGTTCAACTCGGGGATTGTCGCCGTTTCGGAGGTAAGAACCACGCCGCTTTCGGGATAGGATTTCAGGAATTCCTCGCGCTTGGTTTCGTTTAGGCGGTAAGTGATGAACTGCCCTTCTTCCACCTTATACCGGTAGAGCGTGCCGGAGCGGGTGCCGGTGCCGTCAAGCAGCATCAGGAAGCGCGCATCGCCCAGCTTCAAGATGCGTGCCCGGGTGCGGATCTTGTAAGGGATTCCCGCATCTTCCAGAAAGTGGTGGCGTACGATTTCCTCGACGCACGGGTCACTGCCGCCATGCTCCCAGCTCTCCCCGAAATCCTTCACCACGATGCATCCGCTTAAAGCCAACACGCTTAAACACGCGATGAGTTTGCGCGGATTGAAAGCAAAGGAGAAAAAAGCGGCTCTCATTACTGCATCGGACGTTGTTTATGAAGCTCGTTTAGGTAAGCGTAGGCTTCGGTGATTTTCTTAAACCGGTCTTCGCGCGCCTTGTCGCCGGCGTGCAGGTCGGGGTGGTATTCCTTGACCAGCACTCGGTAACGCGCTTTCAACTCTGCCGGAGAACTTCCGGGGGGCGCTCCGAGCACCGCGAGCGCCTGGCGCTCCTTGGGCGGCAGGTTCGCGCGCGTGCCGGCGCTTGAGGCGGGCGCGCGATGAAAAAAGCTCCGCAGCGCTTCCTCCAGCGTCTCGACGCGGTAAGCGGTGCCATGCACATGCCTGCGGCCTTCGCGCTCCCATGTGGGACGGTGACCAGTCACGGCGTCGCGGATGAACTCCTCAATCGCGGATTCGTCCATGTCGGCGAAATAGTTCCATTTCTTATTGTACTCACGGACATGCTCGAGGCAAAACCATTGATAATTGCGCAGCTCCTCGCGCGAGCGGGGCGCGCGGTATTCGCCAAAGCCGGAACAGCCTTCCGCCGCGCACGGCGCGGGCGCAAGCGCTTCTGCTTGCGAAGGTTCCTTCCATTTGCTAGAGGTTTTCCGCGTCTGTGCCATAAACCTTACCATTATCGGCGTTTGGCGACTGTATTACAAGACTTGACAATCTTTAAATAAATGCCACCGACGCGCAAAGACCGTATCGAAGCAGCTCTAAGGCAAGGATTGCAGCCGACGCGGCTGGAAATCCGCGACGATTCCGCCAAGCACCGCGGCCATGCGGGCG
>CAYMDD010000048.1:0-6856 GCA_964389045.1 uncultured Rickettsiales bacterium | reverse complement strand
CCGGAAGGAGAAACGCATTTTCATGTCATCATTGCTTCCCCACGCTTTCAAGGCATAAAGCCCGTGGAGCGCCAGCGGATGATGTACGCGCTGCTGAAAGCCGAAATGGAGTCCGGCCTGCATGCGTTGAGCGTGGAAGCTCTAGAGGCTTAAGCCTCGGCCAGCTCGCGCTTGGGCGCTTCCTCTTCGGATGCGGCGTCCGGCAGTTCATCCTGGGCGGGTTCGAACTGCTCCAGGATTTCCTTGACCAGCGCCTTCACTTCCTGCGAAGCGGCGCTGGACGGATCGGTTTCGGTGCAGGTGCGCCCCTCCAGCAATGATGCTGCGAAGGCCACGCGGTTGCCGAGATGCGCGTGGGAGAGGTGCGGCAATTCCGCGGCGATGGTCTGCGCCAGCTTGGAATGCGCCGAGACGCGGTTTAAGATGACCTTCACCGGAATTTTCTCGGCCTCTGCCAGGGAGAGCGTGGCTTTCGACGCCCACAGATCGGTGGGGCTGGGCTGTACGGGAATGATGAGCAGGTCGGCGCTGCGGATGGCGGTGCGCGCCTCCGTTTCGGTGTGGGGCGGCGAATCGATAATGATGTAATCGTGCAGCTTCTTCAGGCGCGCCACTTCGCTCGCCACCCGCCAGCCGGAGACGGCGGCGAAGGAAAGCCCGGTATAGCCCTCGCCGAAGCGTTTTTCGCGCACATCGTGCCAATGCGACAGCGAGCCTTGCGGGTCGATGTCGATGACGGCCACGCGGCGGCCTTTCTGACTGAGCGCCACGGCGAGATGCGCAGCTAGCGTCGTTTTCCCGGCGCCGCCCTTTTGCTGCGCGATAGTGACCACGTGATGTGCCATGAAAGCTCCTACATTTTGAAATAAACAAAATTGGAAATGCAGCAATGCATGCGACTATAGTAAAAAAAATTATCCTTACAACCTGAATTCAGTTTGACGAACCCATGGGAGCAGAATTCGAGCATATCGCAAAAGCGGCGGAAGCGCTTACCGCCGGAGAATTAGTCGCGTTTCCCACCGAGACGGTCTACGGCATCGGCTGTAACGCGCGGATGGATAAGGCGGTGGCCAAGGTCTTTGCGGTGAAAGGGAGGCCTTCCTTCAACCCGCTGATCGTGCACGTGCCGGACATGGAGAACGCGCAGGGCTTAAGCGTATTCAATCCGATAGCGCTGCAAATGGCGCGCGCTTTCTGGCCGGGGCCGCTGACGCTGGTGCTGCCCCGCGCGCGAAGTGGCGGCATATCGCTGCTGGCGACGGCGGGGCTGGATACCATCGCTTTGCGCGTCCCTGCACATCCGCTGGCGCGTGCGCTGCTATGCGCGGCGAACGTGCCGGTGGCTGCGCCCAGCGCCAACCGCTCCGGGCGCATCAGCCCCACTGCCGCTGCGCACGTGCGCGAGGAGCTGGGAGACGGCGTTCTTTTGCTCGATGGCGGGACTTGCGCCGTGGGGCTGGAATCGACGGTAATTGGGTTTATCAACGGCGAACCGTTGCTGCTCCGGCCAGGCGCGGTAACGAAAGAGGTAATCGAAGCGGAGCTGCGGATGCCGGTTCATCGCGCCGAAGGCGGCAATGCCATCGTCTCTCCCGGGATGCTTACCAGCCATTACGCGCCGAGCCTGCCCATACGGTTGAACGCGCTCGAAGCGGAAGAAAACGAGGCATTCCTGGCGTTCGGCGGGAGTGCGAAGGCCTCCGGCAAACGCATGCTGAATTTAAGCCCGTCCGGCGATGTGAACGAAGCGGCGGCCAATTTGTTCGGCTATCTGCGCTCGCTCGACAGCCTTCAGTTTTCGGGTATCGCCGTAATGCCGATTCCGCACGCAGGGTTGGGTGCGGCGATCAACGACAGGCTCAAGCGCGCCGCGGCGGACAGGGTTTAAGTATTTGTTTTAAGCTTCCGCGCGGATGGCGGCTTTGCCGAGGAAGATGCGGCGATTGGGCAACTGCTCTAGCCATTCTTCCAGCCGTGCGATCTCGGCGTTCATAATGCCCGCATCGCCCGCGGCTTTCGCCATCACGGCGGCGCCCTGGATGCCCGCCATTAACGATACGGCGTAACGCCTGCCGCTTGCTTCGTGGCCGAGCTGGGCGAATTGCGTTTGCGCCCATTCGACGAACCGCTCCAGCACTTGCGACGCGGCGGTAGAAACGGCATCTTTTTCGGTGCCGCTTTCGATCACCAGCTTGCCGATGGCGCAGCCTGCGCGGGCGTACTCTTCGCCGCTGCGGCCATAAAAACGCAGCGCCTCGATCAGGCGCTTTCGCGGGTCGGCTTCGTTTTCCTCCAGGTGCAGGTAGGCCTGCTCCAGAAGCTCTTTGCGTTTTTCCAGCGCCGCCAGCGCCAGCTCATCCTTGGTTTTGAAATAGTAATAAACATTACCGATGGGGATATCGGCGTGCTTGGCGATATCCGCCAGGGAAGTGGAGACGATTCCGCGCTGATGGAATAATTCCGCTGCGGAATCGATCAGGCGATCGCGTTTGCTGGCCGGCATATTCCACCCCCTGTCAGTTGGATGAATGACTTGATTGATCCTCCGGTAGTAATCTCATCCTGTTTTAGAATCAAGCGCAAAGCTCTTCGCACTGCGCACGCGCTGCGGCTGAAGCCGCGACGGGTTGAACAGCGTCGGGTCGCGGTGATGGTTTTCATGGTAATAGATGCCGAAGAAAAACCAGTTGGCTGCCTTATAGTACCAGCCGTTCATGAAATTGGCGGGCGCGGTGCGACCGTCCTGGGAAGTCTCGGGATGCGCATAGTAATTGATGTGCGCGAAGAACACGTAATTGAACACGTAGGAAGGCAGGTAGAAGAAGACGAAGCCTTCCGTCCCCAAAAGCAGGTACCAAAACAGCGCGTTTACCGCCGCCATCGCCGTGAAGCTGATGTAGACGCACATGCGCAGCGCCGCCGTGCGCCGTGTCATGCCCCAATGCTCGCGGTAGCGTTTCGTCACCTGCGCGGAGGAATCCCAGAACATGCGGCGAGTGAAGGCGGCGAAGGACAGACCTTTCGGCGGGTGCGGGTCGGCGCCGTCGCGGTCGGAGTATTGGTGGTGAAGCATATGGATGAATTTCCACCCGAAATAGCCCCATAGCTGGTGCATGCCGGCAATGTGCCCGCATAGGCGGTTGAGCCAGGGCGCAGGGAAGCTGCCGTGCGATGCGTTGTGGATGGCAACCGCCGAGATGCCGCCCGCATATATACCGAGCGGGATCAGCAGCAACTCCCAGCCCTGGAGGGAGAAACTGTAGAAATCGGGGGAGTGGAACGAGTATGCCAGCCAGCATAACATGGCGCTGAACAAGAGGTTGATTACGAAGGATCGGATATGAAGATAGGGGTCTTGATAGAAGGATTTCAGCGACATAGCACTCTCAAGTTTTCATGATTTTTATCATGGCAGAAAAGCAAATTATTTCCCGAAGCCGGAGAATGCAATTATTTTTACGAATGTGCATTCGTTTCCATCTGTCTCTGCTGTATTGCCCGCCGCTTGCTTCAGTCCGCCTGCCGTGATAAACGAACTCGACTATCCCTTCTGCAAGGAGCTGCCCCAGTATGCCGCGTGAACGCCTTTCGCTGATTGCTTTCCTGATTGCCGCCGCCGCTTTTTCGCGGCTGTTGCCGCATTGGCCGAATTTCACGGCGGTTGCGGCCATCGCCTTGTTCGGAGGCGCGGTGATAAAACCCAAATGGCTGGCCTTCGCCCTGCCGCTAATGGCGCTTGTGGCGAGCGACGCGGTGCTGGGATTTTATCCGCAGATGACGGTCACGTATCTGGCTTTCGCTTGTATCGTGCCGATCGGGTTTCTGCTGAAAGAATCACGCGGCGCGCTGCGGCTTGGGGCGGCAAGCATTCTATCATCGCTGATGTTTTTCCTCATCACCAACTTCGCCCTTTGGCCTTCTTACGGCCTCTATCCTAAAACCTCCGCCGGCGTGGCGGAGAGCTACGTCATGGCGCTGCCGTTCCTGCGCAATGCGCTGATCGGCGATCTGTTCTATACGTTCCTTCTCTTCGGCGCGCTGGCGCTGGCGGAGAAGCGTCTGCCGTCGGTGCGCAAGCAAGCGGTGTAACGCCCGCCATGCGTTCGCTGGTGGTGCTGACGGGGGCGGGCATCTCAGCGGAATCCGGCCTGCTCACCTTCCGCGACAATGGCGGCTTGTGGTGCGACCACCGCATCGAGGACGTGGCAACGCCGCAGGCGTTCACGCGCAATCCGCAATTGGTGCATTCATTTTACAATATGCGCCGCGCCCAGCTGAAAGAAGCGCAACCTAACGCCGCGCACCGGGCGCTGGCGGAGTTGGCCGCCCGCTGGGAAGGACCGTTCCTGCTGGTCACGCAGAACGTGGACGATCTACACGACCGCGCGCATGAAGCCGTGCGCCCGGCGGAAGGGTTCCGGCTGCTGCACATGCACGGCGAGCTGAACAAGGCGCGCTGCGGCGCGTGCGAGACGGTGGCGGACTGGCGGGATGACTTAAGCGAGGAAACCGTCTCCCCGTGCTGCGAACGAGCAGGGTGCATGCGCCCGCACATCGTCTGGTTCGGCGAGATGCCGCTGGAGATGGAATTGATCGGCGCCCATTTAAGCCGGTGCGACCTCTTCCTTTCCATTGGCACCTCCGGCAACGTCTACCCTGCCGCGGGCTTCGTGCAGGAAGCGCGGTACGCGCGCGCGCATACAGTGGAATTGAACCTGGAGCCGTCGCAGGGGCATTCGTTATTTAAGGAGCGCATCTACGGCAAGGCCAGCGAGGTGGTGCCGGGGTATTTGAGCGGCCTTTGAATGTAGGAATTAGTCAAAGATGCCATGCGGCAGTGGCGATAGGAAGCTTATCCTTGTCTCTTTCTTTTTTTAGCCTGTTGAGATGATTGATGCGTGATTGCGTATCCGGTTGATATCCGTTCCTTCGTGCCTCTTCTGGATCGGCAATATCCAGGCCTTTGCGAAATGCCTTTAAATCGCGCGCCAGTTGTTCGGCAATAACTGCATGCGGGTGGGATTCTTGGACGGCATGCAATTTCTCAATAATTGTGCTGACCATTCCTAACACGTTTTGCATCGGGCTGTCAGGCCTGTCATCAGAAAGCAGCGTGGCGGAGTTTACTCTCCCAGATACGTTCTCTAAATCCACTATGCTTAATTCACCTAAGCGTCCCCGCTGCATCAACTGTTTTTCAGCGTTGGCCAGCACGTCGCGGAGTTCCCTCAGATTGTGCTTTACCGTATCAAGCGGATTTACCACGACTCCGCTGTTTTCCTCTAAACGTTCAAGTGTGGAGATCATCCGATTGAGCGCTTCCGCTGGAGAGGAAGACGCCTTCGTAAATCTGTCGGCTACGTTCGCTTGGTAGCTTTCCGCCACCAGTTCGGCCAGCTTGGCTGCCTTGCCTTTAGCGACATCAACCATGGCACTGCTCCTGCATTTTAATTATTGTGAACTGACAAGCATTATACCGGATAATCGTTTTGTTTCCAAATGACGATTCCATGACGCGCATGGCACGGCAGGTTTTATCCTTTGGACACATAGGCAGGGATTGTGATGCTTTCTATGCCCAGTTCAATGGCTTGCATTGCTGCCCCGCACGATTGACCCGAGCGGGATTTTCCACTATCCTGATAAAGATTTTTCGTAACTCTCCCCAGTTAACGGAAAGTTGCGTATAGACAGGGAGGTCTAGCGCTCTCGTCTTCAATGTATGCAGGATGCCAACGGCACTCCGTGCTAAGGAGAACCTTTGATGGTTCAAGTCGAAGAGAAGGACGGGCGTCTGTGCGTCACCAACCACTCCCCTGACACCACCGCTACGCTGGTGATTATGCAGGGTAGTGTGCTGGGCAAACAGACAAAGATCGGCCACCTCCGCCCCGGCCAGCAAAAGGTCTGGGACGGCAACGTGCGGTTGATCAACTGCACCCCCGTCCTCAAGAAGGAGAATTGAATCCCGCCGGCTGCATGGCTCGCTCCTCAGCGATCCCATGCAGCCGGTTTTTCTTTGCCCTTACGCTTTTTTGCTGCAAAGTTCTTACTTTCTGTTATGGTTGCGGCGAGTTCAATAAGCCGAGTGCCACGTATGTCAATCGCTGGACCTCCAGATGAAGTGGAAATCGAAAGCGCTACCCTTGGTAGCGATAGACCGGGCAGACGGCAATTTTCTCCGCACAAACCGTCTATTGAGGAAGAGATTTTCTATAAAGACGGCGCACATACCCCGGTGATCGCCATTCGCGTTCCGGCGGAATCGGAAGAAGAGTACCAGTACGCCGTGCATGCGCTGCGGCAATCCGGCATGCTGATGCACCGCATTTCCATGCATGACGTCAACCTTTACAACGCATCCGAAGCGGAATTCAGCCATGAGGGTAATCAGGCTGTCATGCGCATTCCTTTCCCAAAAATCATGGAGCCGGACGTCGGTGAGCCGTTTGTTCAGAACGCGGAAAAAGGCATTGTGATCGATCCTGCGAAAAAGCTGACGCCGTTTGACCGGTTCAAGCGGCGTTTTGAGGAGTCCTATGACAGATGGCAGCCTCAACTGGCCGATGAAGGGAAAAAAGGCTTTCCGGGAACTGTCGGCGCGAATGGAGAAACAGGGTACGGCAAGCATGTGCTCAATTCGCGCATAAGCCGTAGCAAGCCCGATAATATGGACACGTGGAACCTTTCCGAAGAGGAAAAGGCGGACCCGGAAGCTGTAGCGTGCTACCGCGAAGAATTGCTTGCCGAACGCACGGCACACCTTCAGCGGGGGGAACATAATATATCGAGATTCGAAAAAGCGTTCACTGATCTCCGCCACCATTTAAAGGCGCAGGAACGTGCTGGGGAG
>CAYMDD010000047.1:0-9672 GCA_964389045.1 uncultured Rickettsiales bacterium | reverse complement strand
GCACCAGGCTGGTGGCTTCGGATGAAGATACGAACGCCAAGCGCGCGGCAGACCGCATGCCGCAGAGGCCGCTGCAATACCCCATCTTTACCCGCGCCGTGCTCTCGGGCGACATGCTGGTGGACGCGCACCCCACGTATGAACATCAGAGCGGCGAGCCGGTGATCGCCTTCCGCTTCAACTCTGTGGGGGCGAAGAAGCTGGCTGAAATCTCCACCGCCAATGTGGGCAAGCGTTTCGCCATTGTGCTCGACGACAAGGCGCTGATGGCGCCACAGTTCCGCGTGCCGCTTCTGGACGGCTCCGGCATCATCGAGGGCGGATTCACCACCAAGACGGCGAACGACCTGGCCATGCTCCTGCGCGCAGGCGCGCTGCCCGCGCCGCTCACCGTGCTGGAAGAGCGCACCGTCGGCCCGAGCTTAGGTTCTGATTCGATCCATTCCGGCGCCAAGGCTTCTATCATCGGCGTGGCGCTGGTCATCGCCTTCATGGTGGTCAGCTACGGGCTGTTCGGCTTTTTTGCCTGCCTGGCGCTTCTGGTCAACGGCATTATCGTCTTTGCGATGCTGGCGTTGTTCAATGCCACGCTGACCCTTCCGGGCATCGCGGGTATCGTGCTGACGCTCGGGATGGCGGTGGACACCAACGTGCTGATCTACGAGCGCATCCGCGAGGAAATCCGCCACGGCAAATCGCCCTTCGCCGCTGTCGAAAGCGGGTTTACCATGGCCTTCGGCACGATCATCGATTCGCATTTGACGACGCTCACAGCGGCGCTGCTGCTCTATTATTTCGGCACCGGCACCATTAAGGGCTTCGCCGTCACCCTTTCCATCGGCCTGGTGGCCTCGCTTTTTACCGCCGTGATGTTCACGCGCCTCATGATCGTCACCTGGCTGCGCCGCACACGTCCAAAGACGATTCCGATTTGAATAAGTGACGAGTGATGAGATATGAGTGATGAAGCAATTCAATCATCACTTGTAAAATGGACATCACCCCGCTTATCCCGCAAGGCCGTCAGTTGATCCAGTCTTACGGGGCGGGCGGATTTACCGTCAGCAACGTAGACATCAAGGGCGCGGCGCTCATCCTGCCGGAGCAGGCCTATCCGCTGCCGCAGGAATAGCTTGCTCTTATGGATGCAGCTGCCCTCGCGCCGCTTAGGGATGCGGGCGTGGAATTGCTGCTGGTGGGCTGCGGGAAAATGATGCAGGCCGTTCCGCTCGAGATGCGCAATTACTGCAGAAGCATCGGCGTTGCCATGGAGCCGATGGACACGGGAGCTGCCTGCCGCACTTATAATGTCCTGATGGCCGAAGACCGCAAAGTGGCGGCGCTGCTGATGCCCGTTTAAACGCTGAATGTGCCTGCAAGCGGCGCATGGTCGGAAGCTTTTTCCAGCGCGCGCACCTCTTTATTGACCCGGCACTCTACGATCCGGTCGGCGGCTTGCGGCGAAAGAAGCAGATGGTCGATGCGCATGCCCTTGTTCATCGCCCAGCTTCCGGCGCGGTAGTCCCACCAGCTGTAACCTTCGCTGGCCGCATGCGGATGGCAGAGGCGGTAACCGTCATACATGCCCAGATGCAGCAGCTTCCTGAACTGCGCCCGTTCGGCGGGGTGATAGCACACGCTGCCGTCCTGCCGCGCCGGGTCAAACGTGTCGGCGGGAGAGGGCGCGACGTTATAGTCCCCGCCCGCCACGAAGATTTCCTCGAAGGTGAGCGCTTGGGCGAAGCGCGCGCGAAGCCGGTCGAAGAATCGAAGCTTATACGCGAACTTCTCCGAGCCGACTTCCTGCCCGTTGGGCACATAAACGGAGGCGACGCGAATCGCTTGACCGCCGCGGCTCACTACCGCCTCGATATACCTGGCTTGCCTGTCCTCTTCGTCGCCCGGCAGGCATTCGCACACATCCTCCAGCGGAAACTTGGAGAGGATGGCCACGCCGTTATAGCTTTTCTCGCCCGACAGCGCGATGTTGTAGCCCAGCTCCTCGATTTCGAGATAAGGAAATGCTTCTTTCACGCATTTGATTTCCTGCAGGAGCGCAATATCCGGCGCATCCGCCCTCAGCCAGCCGAGCAGATGCGGCAGACGCTGGCGGACGGAATTGACGTTCCAGGTGGCGATTGTGAGTGATGAGTTTTTCATCACTCGTAACTCATCACTCATCACGGCTTAAAACGCCACTGAAAATGAATTGCCGCAGCCGCATTTGGCGGTGGCGTTGGGGTTTTTAACCTCGAAACCGGCGCTGCCTAAGTCTTCCACGTAGTCGAGCACGGAGCCTTTCAAGAACCCGAGTGATACGTCATCCACCACCGCTTTGGCGTTGCCGTGCTCGATGAAAGTATCGGTGGCCTCGATGGGCGCGGTGGTGAGGTCGAACCGGTATTGAAAGCCGGAGCACCCGCCGCCGTCCACACCGATGCGGAAATAGCTGCCCGCCGGCTCGTCCATGAGGATATGCGCAATGCGTGCGGCGGCGCTGTCGGTCAAGCCGAAAGTTTGTTCAGCGGATGAATCGTTGCCTGTGTGCATAAGGAGAAATATAGTGCCAAAAACCCCCGAATGCAAAGGATGATGCATGCTGAAAGCCTACGCTTGTCACCCCGCCGAAAGCCGCGGCAGGCTTCACAAGGAGGCGGAATGTCCCAGCCGCAGCCCCTTCCAGCGCGACCGCGACCGTATCCTCCACAGCGCGGCTTTCCGCCGCCTGGAATATAAAACCCAGGTATTTGTCAACCATGAGGGCGACCATTACCGCACGCGGCTCACCCACAGCCTGGAAGTGGCGCAGATCGCCCGCTCCATCTGCAGGGTGCTGGGACTCAACGAGGATCTGGCGGAAGCGCTGGCCCTGGCGCACGATCTGGGGCATACCCCGTTCGGCCATGCCGGGGAGGATGGCCTGAAAGAAGCGATGGAGGGCTTCGGCGGCTTCGACCACAACGCGCAGACCATCCGCATCGTCACCAAGCTCGAACACCGCTACGCCGAATTCGACGGCCTGAATCTCACCTGGGAGACGCTGGAGGGCATCGCCAAGCATAACGGCCCGCTGTCGTTTGCGCCGCCACGGGCGCTCGCCGAATATGCAGGCGGGCATGACCTCGAGCTTCACACCCATGCCAGCCTCGAGGCGCAAGTAGCGGCGCTTTCGGACGATATCGCCTACCATAACCACGATATCGACGACGGCTTAAGGGCGGGGCTGTTTACCATCGACGATCTGCATGCCGTGCCGGAAGTCGGGCAGGTGTTCGGCGAGGTGACGGAGCGCTATCCAGGGCTGCCGCTCAACCGGCTGATACACGAATCGGTCAGGCGGCTGATTCACCGCATGTGCACCGATTTGCAGCGGCAGACGGCGGAAAACATCCGCAGGGCAGGCATAGAAAGCGTGGATCAGGTACGCAGCCTGCCGCGCCCGCTGGTGGGTTTCTCCCCTGAGATGGAGGATGTCAACCGCCGCTTGAAAGCGTTCCTGATGGAAAATATGTACCGGCATTACCAGGTCAACCGCATGTCCTCGCGCGCGCGCCGCGTGGTGAAGGAGCTGTTCGCTTTTTTCCATGCCGAGCCGGAATGCCTGCCCACTGAATGGCGGAGCCTGACGGACGCCTCAGGCACGCCCCGGACGGCGGTGGCCGTCGCCGATTACATCGCCGGGATGACCGACCGCTATGCGATGCGGGAATACCGGCGGCTGTTTGAGATGGCGTGATTGCTTGTCATGCCCGGCATCCAGCGTTTGACAATCGGGCGAAAATCGGGCTGGATGCCGGCTTTCGCTGGCATGACAAGGTGCTGAATGAACGTCTATAAGCATATCCAATCCCAGGTTACCGCCGCCGTACGGGCGCTTCAGGCCGATGGTGCGCTCGCGGATGGCTTGAACCTCGCCAAGATCGAAGCGGTGCCGCCGAAGGAGGAGGGCAGGGGGGATATCGCCACCAACGCGGCGATGGTGCTGGCCGCGCAAGCCAAGGCCAACCCGAAAGCGCTGGCGGAGACGCTGCTTGCGCCGCTCAAGGCGCTGCCGGAGGTGGAGCATGCCGACATCGCCGGTCCCGGCTTCATCAATTTGACGCTCAAACCCCATGTCTGGCAGGCATTGATTCCGGTGATTTTGCAAAAAGGCTTAGGCTTCGGCGATTCCGATATCGGGCAGGGGCAGGCCGTCAACGTCGAATATGTTTCGGCCAATCCCACCGGGCCGATGCATATCGGCCACGGGCGCGGGGCTGCTTTCGGCGATGCGCTGGCGAGTTTGCTGACCAAGGCAGGCTACGCGGTCACGCGCGAATACTACATTAACGACGCGGGCGCGCAGGTGGATAAACTCGCCGATTCGGCGTATCTGCGTTACCGCGAAGCGTGCGGCGAGGCGATCGGCGAGATTCCCGCAGGCCTCTATCCGGGCGAGTATTTGGTCGGCGTAGGCGAGGGACTGAAACTGCTTTACGGCGAACAGCTACTTCAAAAACCGCGCGAGGAATGGCTCCCTGTAGTGCGCGCCTATGCGGTCGATCAGATGATGAAGCTGATTAAGGACGATCTCGCGGCGCTGGGCATCCATCACGACGTGTTTACCTCCGAGCGCCGCATCGTCGAATCGGGGCGGGTGGATGAGGCGCTGCATAAGCTCGAAAAGGCGGGGCTGATCTATACCGGCATCCTCCAAGCGCCGAAGGGAAAGACGCCCGAGGACTGGGAGCCGCGCCCGCAGACTTTGCTCAAATCCACCGCATTCGGTGACGATACCGATAGGGCGCTCAAAAAATCCGACGGCAGCTGGACGTATCTTACCCCCGACATCGGCTACCATTACGACAAATTCAAGCGTGGCTTCACGCACATGATTAATGTGCTGGGCGCCGACCATGCGGGCTATGTCAAGCGCATCACCGCCGCCGTCTCCGCGCTCTCCAACCGGCAGGCGAAGCTGGAGGTGAAGCTGTGCCAGATGGTGAAGCTCATGCGCGCGGGCGAGCCGGTGAAGATGAGCAAGCGCGCCGGAACCTTCGTCACCGTCCGCGAGGTGGTGGACGAGGTGGGGAAAGACGTGCTGCGCTTTATTATGCTCACGCGGAAGAACGACGTGCCGCTGGATTTCGATTTTCAGGCGGTGACGGAACAGTCGAAGGACAACCCGGTGTTTTACGTGCAGTATGCGCACGCGCGCGCCCGCTCCGTCTTAAGAAATGCCGAGACGGAATTTCCGGGCATCGCGGAGCGGGCAGCAGAAACCCAAGAGTTACATCGCCTCGACTCCGCGGAAGAGCTTGCGCTGCTGAAAAGCATGGGCAACTGGCCGCGTCTGGTGGAATCGGCGGCATTGGCCGCGGAGCCGCACCGCGTGGCGTTTTACCTGCACGATCTGGCTTCTGTTTTCCATTCCTTGTGGAATGTCGGCGGCAAGGAGATTGCGCTTCGCTTTATCGTAAAATCTGATATAGAACTGACCCAGGCACGCGTGGCGCTGGTGGGCGCTTTTGCCAATGTGATCGCCTCCGGCTTGAAAACGCTGGGGGTGGAACCGATGGAGGAGATGCGTTAGATGAGCAAGCAAGACGAAATGGACGAAGATTCCCTGGAACACGAAGATGAGGAATATGCCGAAAGCCGCGCCGCGCGCTTCCTGCCCGCCGCCGTGCTGACCATTGCCGTACTGGGTTTCGGCGGCCTGGCCTGGCATGCCTACCGCTCCGGCACCACGCCGCTCCGCGATGACGAGGTGCTGCTGGTGGAAGCCGAAAAAGCGCCGCTGAAAGAAAAACCCGCCGATCCGGGCGGCATGCAATTCCCGCATCAGGATAAAACCGTCTTCGATACCGTGGCAAGCGGTGCGCCGAAGCCCGCGCCGGTCGAGCGTGTGATGCCCGGCGCCGAGGAGCCGGTGAACATGGCGGCTGCCAATAATGCCCAGCCTGCGGAAAATAGCGCGTCTCCGGCGGCGGAGCTTGCGAACAAATCCCCCTCCGCGGGCGGGGAAGTGCCTGCGGAAGAAGCGCCGAAACCCGCGGAAGAAGCCGCAAAGCCTGCGGAAGAAAAACCCGTTGAAATCAAGGAAGTGCCGGTCGCCACGCCGCCGCAGCCCAAGCCTGCCGAAAAGAAGGTGGAAAAAGTCGCGGAGAAGCCCGCATCCGGCTCCCAGAGCCTGCAGCTCGGCGCTTACCGCTCGGAGGCGGAGGCCAAGAGCGAATGGGCGAAGCTTATCAAGAAATTCCCCACGCAGCTGGCGGGAAAATCCCCTTCCTACACCAAGGTCGAGGTGCAGGGGAAGGGCAGCTTCACGCGCCTGAGAGTGTCCGGCTTTAAGGATGCCAAAAGCGTATGCACGGTTTTAAGCGCCAAAGGGCAGCCTTGCATGATGGTGAAGTAAAAGGAATGACGGCTGCTACTCCTGCCTCCGCGATTTTCGGTTTGAGCGGCACGCGGATCAGCCCCAATGAAGCGGCGTTTTTTAAAGAGGTGAACCCGCTCGGGTATATCCTCTTTACCCGCAACTGCGACACGCCCGCGCAGGTGAGTGCGCTGACCCAAGATCTGCGCGATCTGCACGGGCGCGATCTGCCGATCCTGATCGACCAGGAAGGCGGGCGCGTGGCAAGGCTCAAACCCCCGCATTGGCCGCTGTTCCCGCCCGCCGCGATGTTGGCCTCGCTTCAGGAAGACCGCGCTCTGGAGGCGATTTTCCTCAATGCGCGGCTGATTGCCCATGAGCTTTCGCAGCTGGGCATCAACGTCGATTGCGCGCCGGTGGCCGATATTCGCTTCCAGGGCGCGCATGATATTGTGGGCGACCGGGCCTACGGCGACGATGCGAACACCGTCGCCTCGCTCGCCCGCGCGATGGCCGAAGGCTTGATGGCAGGCGGCGTGCTGCCGGTCTTGAAACACATCCCCGGCCACGGGCGCGCGCTGGCGGACAGCCACGAAGCGCTGCCGGTGGTGGAGACATCGCTCGATGAATTGCGCCGCACCGATTTCGTTCCTTTCAAAGAGCTGAACGATCTGCCTTTCGCCATGACGGCGCACGTCCTTTATACCGCCATCGACGCGCAGGCGATGGCTACCGTTTCGCCCAAGGCCATCCGCCTCATCCGCGAGGAAATCGGCTTTCACGGCCTGCTGATGTCGGACGATCTTTCCATGCGCGCGATGGAAGGCGCCTTCGCCGAGCGCGCCGCCGCGGCGCTCCGCGCGGGGTGCGATATTGCCTTGCATTGCAACGGCGACATGAAGGAAATGGAAGCGATTGCCGTCGCACTTAGTCCTCTTCCGGCGGATGTATTGCAAAAAGCCGAGCGCGCCATTGCAGCGCTTTCCCCGCCAAGCGGAGAGAAGGAAACCCTGAAAGCCAGGCTCGATACGCTTCTGACTGCCGCATGAACGAGGCGGTGATTCAAGCGCTGGTGTGGATCCTGCCGGTGGTAATCGCCGTTACGCTGCACGAAGCCGCGCACGGCTACGCTGCTTTAAGTTTCGGTGACGATACGGCAAAAACGGCAGGGCGCCTGTCGCTTAACCCCTTCCGCCATATCGATCCCGTCGGCACGCTGCTGATTCCCGGCGTCTTATGGCTCACCGATGCGCCGTTCCTGTTCGGCTATGCCAAGCCGGTGCCGGTCGATTTTGATAAGCTTCGCCCCTTGAGGCCAGGCATGGCATGCGTGGCGCTCGCAGGCCCTGCGGCGAATGTCGCGCTGGCGTTGCTCGGTGGGCTGCTGTTGCAAACCGATGCTTTTATCCGGCCTGAGCAAGCGCCTGCGGTATTCCAAGGGCTGATCCTGTTCTTGCAGATCAATTGCGTGCTGGCGGTCTTTAACATGCTGCCGGTATTGCCGCTGGACGGGGGAAGGGTGCTTGCGGCATTGCTGCCCGAGAGTTTGCGCGCCGCGCATGCGAAAACGGAGCGCTTCGGGCTTCCTATCGTGATTCTGCTGCTGCTTGCCCCGTGGGCTACCGGTATTCCCGTCACCGACATTATTATCGGGGACCCGGCATTTGGGCTGATGCGCCAGATCATGGCGTTAACGGGGAACGGCAGCCTCGGCTGAAGGCGTGGTGGCAAGAAGCTTCCGGGCTTTCTGATTCTCCGGCTCGAGCGAAAGCACTGTTTGCAGCCCCTGCTCGGCTTCCGGCGTCAATTTTCCTCCGGCCTGCGCAATCTGCGCAGACGCGAGCTTGACGATGAATGCCGCGCTGCCGCCGGAATGCAGCACGGCTTGCGTATATGCATGCACTGCGGAGGCGTATTGCCCGGCGGCCAGGAACGCATCGCCCAGCTCCGCCCAGCTCTCCGGTTTTTCCGGCTCGGCCTTGACGGCGATAGATAATTGCTGCACGCGGAAGGCAAGCCCTGCCATTGCTTCCTTGCGCGCTTCAATTTTCGCAGGCACTTCCGGGCTGCCCACAAACGCATAAAAGCCTAACACGCATGCGACGGAACAAAGAAGCAAAGGCAGGAAAAGCCGCATTTTCTTTTTCAGCGGCCACAGCACCGCAGCCATGACGCCAACGCTAATTAAGGTGAATATTGCATAGATCATGACGCATTCTTTTTAAACAGGCGCAGTGACAGATAAGCGCCAATTGCTAACATCGCCAGCGGCCCTGCCCATAGCAGCAACGTGGAGCGGCGGAATTTCGGTCGCATCAGCACCTGGTCGCCATAGCGCGAAACGAGAAAATCCTTGATGGCTGCGTCGCCTTCGCCGGAAGCGATGCGCTCGCGCACCGTCTCGCGGATGCTCTGCGCCACTTCCACCTGCGATTCCGCCACCGACTGCGCCTGGCACACCATGCAGCGGAGTTCGCGGAAAAGCCGTTCCGCGCGGGCTTCCAGCGCCGGGTCGGCCAGCAGGCGTTCCGGCTCCGTCGCGGGCGCCGCTAAGGGGAGAAGCAAAAGGAGAAGCGCTATCTTAAGGCGCATCGCGCAGTTCCTGCGCCAGCGGCAGTAGACGCTGCTGTATTTCCTCTTCCGTCAGCGGCCCGGGGTAACGGTAACGGATAACGCCCCGGCGGTCGATAAGGAATGTCTCCGGCACGCCTGTCAGCCCAAGCGGCGCGGTGAGGGAGGCTTTCTCGTCGATGGCGGCATGCGCGTACGGGCTGCCCATCTTGGCCAGCCATGCGGATGCTTTTTGCGGCGTATCCCGCCAGGCGATACCGATAAGCCGAATGCCCGGCTCCGCCGAAAGGCGCTGAAGCAGTGGGTGCTCCACGGCGCAGGGCAGGCACCATGAGGCAAAAAAGTTGAGCACCGTCACCTCCTGCCGGAAGCTTGAAGATTCAACAGCCGGTTCTCCGGGCAGTATGGACGGCAGGGTAAAAACAGGAAGCGTTTCATTGACCAGGGGAAGGGAGGTATCGGTATTTTGCACCGGCGCAAACAGCTTGATCCCGAGCGCTATCGCAAGCAAAGCGAATGCAAGGAACGGAAGAAGGCGCGGCACCTTCTTCCTAAGATTTGCCTTCGCCGCGCAATTCCTTGCGGGCTTCGGCCATGGCGGCGTTGAGCGCAGTGAGCACATGATTGTCGGAGCCTGCATTGCGCGCCCGACGGTGGTACACGGCAGCGGCGTCTTCGAGCGTGGCCGTCTCGCCAAGGCCGAGCACCCGCATCCATTCCGGCTGCGCGGCGCTCTCCTCCGC
>CAYMDD010000046.1:0-9743 GCA_964389045.1 uncultured Rickettsiales bacterium | reverse complement strand
GCAGGAAATCCACCACGTATTCCGCGCCGCGGTACAGCTCGGTGTGCCCTTTTTGCCGCCCAAAGCCGCGCGCCTCCACCACCGTGATGCCCTGCAGGCCGATTTCCTGCAGCGCCTCCTTTACCTCATCGAGCTTGAAGGGCTTAATGATCGCCTCGATTTTTTTCATGCGCATCAATCCTTGCCTCAAGTGCCTGATTTTTTCTTAAAGACGGTGATCCCGGTTTGCAATACTATTCTCCAAACCATGAAAACATCTCCCATCGCTCCGCTTCCCGAACGCCTGCGCCCGGACGATATTTCGGAACTGGTCGGCCAGGCGCACTTGCTCGAAGACGGCGGGCTGCTTTCCGGCATGTTCGAGGGCGGCGCCTTCGCCTCGTTGATCCTGTGGGGGCCGCCGGGATCGGGGAAAACCACCCTCGCCCGCCTGATCGCCAAAAAAAGCGGCTGCGTATTCGAGCCGGTATCGGCGGTATCCTCCGGCGTAGCGGAGCTTAAAACCATCTTCGCCCGTGCGGAGGTGCGCCTGAAAGGCGACCTGGAACACCCGCCCGGCACGCGCACGCTGGTGTTCGTCGATGAGGTGCACCGTTTCAACCGCGCGCAGCAAGACGTGCTCTTACCCGTCATCGAAAACGGCACCATCCTCTTCATCGGCGCCACCACGGAGAATCCATCCTTCGAGGTCAACCCCGCCCTCCTCTCGCGCTGCCACGTGGTGATCCTGAAGCGCCTGGACGATCAGGCGATGGAGCAGCTGCTCGCCCGAGCCGAAGCCATCGAAGGCAAACAACTGCCTTTAACGCCGGAAGCGCGCCAACTCCTTATCCGCATGGCCGACGGCGACGGCAGGATGCTGCTCAATTACGCGGAAGTGCTCCTTGCCGCTAAAGGAGCCAGGCCGCTCGATGAAGAACGGTTGATGGCGCGCCTTCAGCGCCGCGCCCCGCTTTATGACAAACGCCAGGAAGCGCATTACAACCTCATCAGCGCGCTGCACAAATCCCTGCGGGGTTCGGACGCGGATGCAGGCCTTTACTGGCTCGCGCGCATGCTGGACGGCGGCGAAGACCCTATGTATATCGCCAGGCGGCTGGTGCGCTTTGCCGTGGAGGATATCGGCCTGGCCGACCCGCAGGCGTTGATGCAAGCCGTAGCCGCACGCGACGCTTATCATTTTCTGGGCACGCCCGAGGGCGAGCTGGCGCTGGCGCAATGCGTGCTGTATCTTGCCACCGCGCCGAAATCGAACGCAGGCTACCTGGCATACAAAAGCGCTATGAAAGACGCCAAAACCCAAGGCTCCCACATGCCGCCCGCGCATATCCTGAACGCCCCCACCAGGCTCATGAAAGACATCGGCTACGGAGCCGGTTACGCTTATGACCATGATGCGGAAGACGCCTTCTCCGGCCAGAACTATTTCCCCGACACGATGCAGCGCCGGGAGTATTACCAGCCGAACGAGCGCGGCTTCGAGCGGGAAATCAAGAAAAGGCTGGAGTATTGGGAAAAGCTACGCAGAATAAAGAAAAACTGATGCTTGCATGAAAATCTTTCTTGTCCGACACGGAGAGTCCTTAGGCAATATCGACTCCTCCGCCTATGCTGAATACGGGGATGCCGATATCCCCCTCACCCTGTGGGGCGAAGAACAAGCCAAAGAGGCCGGGAAAGCCATTGCGAAGATGGCCGGTGAGATGCCGGAGCTGCAGGGCAGAAAATTCAACATCGTTCACAGCACCTACCAACGCGCGGTGGAAACGAAAAATGCCATTATCGATGCGCTGGGAGAAGACCGCATCGCCGGAGAAACCCCCGATTTCAGGCTGCGCGAGCAGGACATGGGAGTTGCGCGCCAATTCATGTACGACATGCCGTTCGACCGCGCGCTGGAAAAATACCGCGGTCAGTATGAACTTTACGAAAAAGCCTGCTTAAACGGCGGCAAATTTTACGCCAAGCCGCCGCTCGGCGAAAGCGGCGAGGATGTCGCCGCGCGCACCGGCCAGGCGATAGCCGCCATCGAGCGCGAAGCGCGGCACGACGATACCCCTATCATCATTGTCGGCCATAAAGCCGGCAACCGCACCGTGGAGATGAAGCTGCTGGGCAAGCCCCCCGATTGGTACGGCAGCGCGCCCAAGCGCAATAATTGCGACGTGCTGATGTTCGACGGCGATTTCGAAAACGGCTTCACCGTATCCTGCGTGCACGAAGGCAGGAAGCGCCCCGATTCGCTTCCTCTCCGCTACAAAACCAAGCCCTCCATGCAAGGCCGCGAGATGATCTGACGGTGGTGCCTAGCTGGCTAGTCGGCTAGCCAGCTAGGCAAAAACACTTGAGTATTAGCCGCTCATAAGGCAAGAGAGGCCTTAAAAACCGCCAAGATTATGACCATTCTCACCTCCTCCCCTCTCTCCTCTCCGCTTCAAGGCATTGCCTCCGTGCCGGGCGACAAATCCATCTCGCACCGCGCCCTGATGCTCTCGAGCCAGGTTTTAGGCACTACGCGCATTACCGGCCTGCTTGAAGGAGAAGATGTGCTGCGCACCGCGGAGGCCATGCGGCTGCTGGGAGTGAGCGTGGAGAAGAAAACCAATGCATGGGAGGTCAAAGGCGTCGGCGCAGGCGGCCTGCATGAGCCGAGCGGCGTGCTGGACATGGGCAATTCCGGCACCTCCGCGCGCCTGCTGATGGGTTTGCTCACGCCCTATCCCTTCACCAGCTTCTTCACCGGCGACAAATCCCTCTGCGCCAGGCCGATGAAGCGCGTGATCGAGCCGCTGACTCAAATGGGCGCGCAGTTCACCTCCCGCCGCGAATGCCGCCTGCCGCTGGCCTTGACCGGCACGGAGATGCCGCTGCCCATCACTTACCGCCTGGCCGTCCCGTCCGCGCAGGTGAAATCCGCCATTCTGCTTGCAGGCCTGAACACCCCCGGCGTCACCACTGTCATCGAGTCGGAAGCCACGCGCGACCATACCGAGAACATGCTCACCTCCCTCGGCTTCGCCGTTGCGCGCGAAAACGCGGAAGGCGGTAAAGCCGTTTCGCTGCCCGGCCAGCAGAACCCGCCCCTTGCCGAGCGGGCAATCGACGTGCCCGCCGACCCTTCCTCCGCGGCATTCATCATTGTGGCGGCGCTGATCGTGCCCGGTTCGGAAGTCCTCGTGCCGAACGTCTGCGTCAACCCCTTGCGCACCGGCCTGTATACGACGCTCAAAGAAATGGGCGCGACGGTTGAATTCCGCAACGAGCGCATGGTGGCAGGCGAACAAGTCGCCGATATCGCAGCCAAGCACAGCCGCTTGAAAGGCGTGCGCGTCCCCACCGCCCGTGCCCCCTCCATGATCGATGAATACCCGGTCTTGAGCATCGCCTGCGCATTTGCCGAAGGCGAAAGCGTCATGGAAGGGCTGGCTGAACTCCGCGTGAAGGAGAGCGACCGCTTGAACGCCATCCTAAACGGCCTCACCGCCTGCGGCGTGGAAGCGCGCGCCGAAGGCGACACCCTCAGCATCCGCGGCGGCGGCGTGCGCGGCGGCGCAACGATTGCCACGCAGTTCGACCACCGCATCGCCATGAGCTTTCTGGTGCTGGGCCTGGCGGCGAAAGCACCCGTCAGCGTGGACGAAGCCGAAGGTATCGACACCAGCTTCCCCGGCTTCGCCAAGCTGATGAACGGTTTGGGCGCATGCATCGCGGCGGAAAGCCACCCTCGCAGCCATCCGCTCGTCATCGCCATCGACGGCCCCGCCGCGTCCGGCAAGGGCACGCTCGCCCGCCGCGTGGCCGAGCATTTCGGCCTCACCTACCTCGATACGGGCAGCCTCTACCGCGCGGTCGGCATGAAGCTTGCCTATGCCGACAAAGACCCGCACGATAAGGATGCCGCCATCGAAGCCGCCAAGAGCATCACACCGATGGATCTGGCCAACCCCCGGCTCCGGCAAGAGCATATCGGTCAAGCCGCCTCCATCGTTTCCGCCATGCCGGAAGTGCGCGCCATCCTGCTGCAATTCCAGCGCGACGTGGCGCGTTCCGGCAAGGGAGCGGTCTTGGACGGGCGCGACATCGGCACCGTGGTCTGCCCCGATGCGGAATTCAAATTCTTCATCACCGCCAGCATGGAAGCCCGCGCCCGACGCCGCCACCGCGAGCTGTCCGGCCAAGGCGTGGAAGTGGTCTACGATTCGGTGCTGGACGATCTGCGCGAGCGCGACGAGCGCGATTCCCGCCGCAGCATCGCCCCGATGAAACCGGCGGACGATGCCATCATCATCGACACCTCGACGATGGACGCCAGCAGCGTGTTCGAGAAAGTGAGGAGTTTGGTAGGAAAACGCTTGAGCAAGCAATAAGTAGAGGCCGCGCCAAGCGGAAGCTTCAATGGCCGTTAGTTAGGTCTGCGTGAGCATCCCCTGGCTAGCGAGACAGAGAAATAATCACGGTAATTTCTCTACGGATTATTGCTTTTTTTGAGTGCAATCCGCTTAAAAAACCATGCCTTTACCCCTTGCGTCCCAACAAATTCCGGGGTAAAAGGCCGAACAGATGTTTAACCAAAACATGAGCGGCTTTGCGCGCCGTCATCCCAGGCGTGCGGAACTTTTTATCAACTTATTGGATTTTCAGTTAAAATGAAAATTCGCTTTGCCGGCAGATACCGGCAAAGGAACCAGGAAACGTAACATACCAATGGCAACCTCTAACGCAGCGGCAGCACAACAATTTGATAGCATAGAAGATTTCGGCACTCTTTTTGAAGAATCCCTAAAATCCGGCGGCAAGCTCGAAGGCGCGGTGGTCGAAGGCACCGTCGTGGCCATCGAGAAAGACATGGTGGTCATCGACGTCGGCCTGAAATCCGAAGGCCGTGTGCCGATGAAGGAATTCTCCCATGGCGGCGCGAGTGCGGAAGTGCGCGTGGGCGATACGGTGGAGGTCTATCTTGAGCGTATCGAGAACCGCCACGGCGAAGCCATGCTCAGCCGCGAGAAAGCGCTGCGCGAGGAAGCCTGGGGCAAGCTCGAAGTGGCGTGCGCCAAAGCCCAGCGCGTGGAAGGCGTGATCTTCGGGCGCGTCAAAGGCGGCTTCACCGTGGACGTGATGGGCGCGGTGGCATTCCTGCCCGGCTCGCAAGTGGACATCCGCCCGATCCGCGATGTCGGCCCGCTGATGAACATTCCGCAGCCGTTCCAGATTTTGAAGATGGACCGGAAGCGCGGCAATATCGTGGTCTCCCGCCGAGCCGTGCTGGAGGAATCCCGCGTCGAAGCGCGCGAGCAGCTGCTGGGGCGCCTGCAGGAAGGGCAGATCCTGGAAGGCATCGTCAAAAACATCACCGATTACGGCGCGTTCATCGACATGGGCGGCATCGACGGCCTCCTGCACGTGACGGACATCTCCTGGCGGCGCATCAATCACCCGTCGGAAGTCTTGCAGCTCGGCCAGCAGGTGAAGGTGATGGTCACCAAGTTCGACCCCGAAACCAAGCGCGTCTCCTTGGGCATGAAGCAGCTGGAATCGAACCCCTGGCACGGCGCGGAGGTGAAATACCCCGTCGGGAGCAGGCACGAGGGCAAGATCACCAACATCACCGACTACGGCGCGTTCGTGGAGCTGGAGCCTGGCATCGAAGGGCTGGTGCACGTCTCGGAAATCTCTTGGGTGAAGAAAAACGTTCACCCCTCCAAGCTCGTTTCGGTGAGCCAGGAGGTGAGCGTCGTGGTGCTGGATATCGACGCGCAGAAGCACCGCATTTCGCTCGGCATGAAGCAGTGCGAGGAAAACCCCTGGGCGCAGTTCGCCGAATCGCACAAGGAAGGCGAAGTCGTTGAGGGCGAGGTGCGGAACATCACCGATTTCGGCCTGTTCCTGGGCCTCTCCGGCGACATTGACGGGCTGGTGCACCACTCCGACATCAGCTGGACTGAGCCGGGCGAAGAGGCGATCAAGAACTACAAGAAGGGCGAGCGCCTCAAAGCCAAGATCCTCGGCATCGACGTGGAGAAGGAGCGCATTTCGCTGGGCATCAAGCAGCTGGAAAGCGATCCGCATGAATCGGAAGCGGCGGGCGTGAAGAAAGGCTCCGTCGTCACCTGCGAAATCACGGAAGTGACGCAGGACGGCCTGGAAGTCAGAATCAGCGAGAATGTGCAGGGCTTCATCAAGAAATCCGACCTCTCGCGCGACCGCCAGGAGCAACGGCCTGAGCGCTTCGCTGTGGGCGACCGCGTGGACGCCAAGGTGACCGGCGCCGGCGGCTCCCGCAAGATTTCGCTTTCCATCAAGGCGCTGGAAGCCGACGAGCACAAGAAAGCCGTGGAGGAATACGGCTCAACCGACTCCGGCGCATCCTTAGGCGACATTCTCGGCGCGGCGCTCGACGAGGCGAAGGCAAAGAAGAAATAAACAAGAACCATGGCAATCAGCGCCGACACCCTGCTTGACAGGCTGCACCTGAAACAACAGGTGCAGCGCTGGCGGCTGATTGCCATCCTTGCAGTTTTCTTCGCGCTGGTGTTCATCACCGAAAAGCAGTTTCCCGGTTCGCGACTGGAGCCGGAATTCATCGCCCGGCTCAATATCGAAGGCATCATCATGGAAGACGATGACCGCGATAAGCTCATCAAGCAAATTAAGGAAAACCCGCGCGTCAAGGCCGTTATCGTGCGGCTCGACACGCCCGGCGGCAGCGCGGTGGGAGGCGAAGAACTCTACCTTCAGCTGCGCGACCTCGCCAAGGTCAAGCCCGTGGTGGCGGTCATGCGCTCGCTCACCGCCTCCGCCGGGTACATGACCGCGCTCGGCACCGATTATATCTTTGCCCGCGAAGGCACCATTACCGGCTCGATCGGCGTCATGCTGCAAACCTTCGAAGTCACCGAGCTGGCGGAAAAAATCGGCCTCAACCCTATTACGGTTAAATCCGCGCCGTTGAAAGGCTCGCCCTCCCCCCTCGAGAAACCCTCGCCCGAAGCCGTCGCCTCCCTCCAGGCGGTCATCGACGATTTCTATAAGGTCTTCATCGACATGGTATCCGAGCGCCGCAATATCCCGCGCGAGGAGGTGAGGAAAATCGCCGACGGGCGCGTCTACAGCGGGGCTGCGGCACTCAAGCTCGGGCTGATCGACGCCATCGGCGGCGAGGCGGACGCCCACGCCTGGCTGACCGAAAAACATAAAATAAGCGCCAGGCTCCCCATCAAGGAAATGAAGCCCGAATCGAAGGATAACGGCATGTGGGAGCATTTCAGCCGCACCCTGGCGGGAAAATTTTTTGCGCAAAGCTCAGGAAAGCTTGACGGCTTAAATGCCATCTGGCATCCTTGGGCGCAAATACAATAACTTAACTAATGACGGAACCCACGCGATGTCGATGACCAAATCCGAACTGGTGCTCAAACTCTCGAAACGCTTCCCCCACCTCTACCAGCGCGACATCGAGACGCTGGTAAACACCGTCTTAAGCGACATCTCGGACACCTTGACCGAAGGCGGGCGCGTGGAGCTGCGCGGGTTCGGCGCGTTCTCCATCCGCAAGCGCGAAGCCCGCAAGGCGCGCAACCCCAAGAACGGCACGGAAGTCTATATCGGCGAGCGCCACGCCATCTATTTCCGCACAGGCAAGGAGCTGCGCGAGCGCATCAATAAAGCCGCGGCCAACAAGCCCGCGTGAAAGCCTCGTTCCGCAAGTTTTTCAAATGCGCTGCCCTTGTCCTCATCAGCGCATGCATCCTCCTCTTTACCGGTAATAACTACGCCGCCGTCACGCTCTCGCTATTCCCCCTTCCCTACGAGATCGAAATGCGCGTGTTCCTCCTTGTTCTTCTCTGCTTCTCGCTTGGCGTGCTCACCGGTGGGGTGGCCATGAGCCTGCGCCATGCTAAAGGGAAACGCCGTCTGCGCGAGCGCACGCGGCAGATGGAAGCGCTGCAAAACGAACTGGACGGCTTAAAAAGCGAACAGGCTTCCGCCCGCGCCCTCCCCGCGCTCGCTCACGGCTGAATCCATGCCGCCCGCCGTCAAAATCTGCGGCATCCGCGATGCCTCCGCGCTTGACTCCGCCATCCGCGCGGGCGCTTCCTACATCGGCTTCATCCACTATCCCGCTTCGCCGCGCCATGTGTCTTTCGAGGAAGCCGCCAGGCTGCGCGCGCTGGCAGGCAATCAGGTTCACCCTGTATCCGTCACCGTCAACGCCGACGATGAGGTCATCGCGGAGATCATGGCGCGCGTCAGGCCGGACTTCCTCCAGCTGCACGGCCATGAAACGCCGGAACGCCTGCGCGGGGTCAAGCAGGCGCACCCCGGCATCAGGCTGATTAAAGCGCTGCCGGTGCGCAGCCCGAATGACATCGCCCAATCCCGAGCCTATGCAGGCATCGCCGATATGCTGCTTTTCGACGCGCCTCCCCCGCCCAAAGCGGAACTCCCCGGCGGCAACGGCGTCGCCTTCGACTGGAACGCGCTGAAGCACGCGGAGATTGCCCTGCCGTGGTTCCTCTCCGGCGGCCTGACCCATGAGAATGTGGAGGATGCCGTCCGCATCAGCGGCGCGAAGTTTGTTGACGTTTCTTCCGGCGTGGAAAGCGCCCCCGGCATCAAGGACGAGGCGAAGATTCGCGCTTTTCTCGAAGCCGCAAAGATATTATAGGACAACACCATGACTTACGCCCTCCCCGACACGCAAGGCCACTTCGGCATATACGGTGGCCGCTACGTGGCCGAAACGCTGATGCCGCTCATCCTGGAAGTGGAAAAAGCGTATGAAGCCGCTAAAGCGGATCCATCGTTCCAAGCCGAGCTAGAATACTATCTCACCCACTACGTTGGCCGCCCCAGCCCGCTTTACCACGCGGCGCGGCTCACCCAATACTGCGGCGGCGCGAAGGTTTACTTCAAGCGCGATGAGCTGAACCACACCGGGGCGCATAAAATCAACAACTGCATCGGGCAGGCGCTGCTCGCCAAACGCATCGGCAAGCAGCGTATCATCGCGGAGACGGGTGCAGGCCAGCACGGCGTGGCCACCGCCACCGTCTGCGCGTTGTTCGGGCTTCAGTGCGTGGTCTATATGGGCGCGAAAGACATCGAGCGCCAGGCGCCGAACGTGTTCCGCATGAAGCTGCTCGGCGCGGAAGTCATCCCCGTCCAGTCCGGCCAGCGCACGCTTAAAGATGCAATGAACGACGCGCTGCGCGACTGGGTGAGCAACGTGCACGATACGTTCTATCTCATCGGCACCGCCGCCGGCCCCCACCCCTACCCCGCCATGGTGCGCGATTTCCAGTCTGTCATCGGCAAGGAAACCAAAGCGCAGATGCAGGCCGCCGAAGGCCGCCTGCCGGACACGCTGGTGGCCTGCATCGGCGGCGGCTCGAACGCCATTGGCTTGTTTCATCCCTTCATCGATGACGCATCCGTCAAAATGATCGGCGTGGAAGCAGGCGGCCTCGGCCTCTCCACCGGGCATCACGCCGCCTCGCTCTCCAAGGGCAGCCCCGGCGTGCTGCACGGCACGCGGAGCTACCTGCTCCAGGACGAGCACGGCCAGGTGGCCGACGCGCATTCCATCTCCGCCGGGCTGGACTATCCCGGCGTCGGCCCCGAACACGCCTGGCTGCACGATGCCAAGCGCGTCAACTATGTCTCCATTACCGACCAGGAAGCGCTCGACGCTTTTCAGAAAGTCGCGCGCTTGGAGGGCATCCTCCCCGCGCTGGAGCCGAGCC
>CAYMDD010000045.1:6072-9810 GCA_964389045.1 uncultured Rickettsiales bacterium | reverse complement strand
CCACCATAACAGTACATGCGTGTCGAGCAAATACCCCTTCACGGGGTATCCGCTTCATCGGGGAATATCCGGCTGTTTGCAAACAGGGCTTCGATTTCCGCATCCGCGGCATCGAAATCATCCGCCATCCAGATAAGGCCTTTCCACTGCCCGCCCACACGCGGTTGCGGCGTTTCGGTCTTGACGTAGGGATTCAACATCGCTACCGGCTTGCCGTCCTTGGCAATCACGAAAGATTCCCCCGCCTCCACTTTTTTAAGCAGGCTGGAAAGATGGGTTTTAGTATAATGTGTATTGAAGGATTCCATGCAGCCACTATAGCCTGTTAGCTAAGGTTAGTCAACATATCCTTATCCCGCCTTTTTCTCCCATCCGCCGTCCGGCTTCTGGCAGAAATAGCTAACGTCGTGGCCTGCCGCCTTGTACGCTTTCCACCGCCCGCGCGCCGCTTCCACCGCCGCCGGGTCGTGCCCGTCGAACATATCGAGCACGCGCCTGTAATCGCTCGCCTTCTCCGCGGTGCGCCCATCGGCGACGAAGAGCAGGTCGGGACGGTTTGGCGCATCCGCGGAGGTGGAGAGGAAAATCGGCTCCTCTTCGGGGTAGGGGCTGGCTTTCGTGCCGTGCGGCAGAAATGCATTCTGCGCGAATGTCCAGAACGCCTGGTCGAGAAACTCTACCTTTTCCTGCGACTCCGCCACCAACGCCACACGGTACTTCGCGTCGAGCGCTTTTTCTAGCAGCTTCGGCGCTGCGCGCTCAAGAGGGGTGGAGGTGAGTTGGTAGAACTGGATTTGGGTCATGGTTTTTTAAAGGCATTAGTGATTAGGGGTTAGGGCAGGGGGTAAGGCATAGGCGATAAGCGATAAGAGTTATTCTAAATTATTTTCCCTAATGCCTGATGCCTATCCCTCACTTCTCCTCATAATACTCCTGCACCAGCCGGTTGAGCAGCTTGACGCCGTAAGCGGTTGCGCCCTTTGGGCAGGTATCCAGATCCTTCTTCGTCCACGCCGTGCCGGCGATGTCCAGATGCGCCCAGGGCGTGCCTTCCTTGATGAAGCGCTGCAAAAACACCGCGCCCATGGCGCTGCCCGCCTCGCGCTCCTTGCCGATGTTCTGCATGTCGGCGATGTCGGAGTTGATCTGCTTGTCGTAATCCTCGCCCAGCGGCATGCGCCATAAGGCTTCGCCCGTCTCGGCGGCAACCTTCGCCAGCTGTTCGGCGAGCGTGTCGTCGTTGGAGAAAAGCCCTGCGCGGGCGCTGCCCAGGGCGATGATGATCGCGCCCGTCAAGGTCGCCAGGTCAATGACGAAGCGGGGCTTATCCGCCAGCGTCTGCGCGTACCACAGCGCGTCCGAGAGCACCAGCCTGCCTTCGGCGTCCGTGTTTAAGACCTCGATGGTCTGGCCGGACATGCTTGTCACCACGTCGCCGGGGCGCTGGGCGTTGCCGCTCGGCATGTTTTCCACCAGTCCCACCACGCCGATGGCGTTGACCTTGGCTTTGCGCGCCGCCAGCGTGCGCATCAGGCCGATCGTAGCGGCGGCCCCGCCCATGTCCCATTTCATCTCCTCCATGCCCGCCGCGGGCTTGATGCTGATGCCGCCCGTGTCGAACGTCACGCCCTTGCCGACGAACATGAGCGGCGCGGCCTTCTTCGCCTTTGCGCCGTTCCAGCGCATCACCACCAGCTGCGATTCCACCGCCGACCCCTGGCCGACGCCCAAGAGCGCCCCCATGCCAAGCGCGTGCATTTCCGGCTCGCCGAGCACGTCCACCTCCAGGCCGATGCCCTCCAGCCCCCGGCAGGCGTCCGCCAGCGTTTCCGGATTGATGATATTGGCCGGCTCGCTCACCAGATCGCGCGTGAAAAACACGCTGTCCGCCACGGGAGAGAGCTGGGCGTAATGCTTCGCCGCCGTCTTGCTGTCTGCGACCCGGAAGGAAATCTGTTTCAGGCTCGGCTTGTCCTCCGGCTTTTCCTTGGTGCGGTATTTATCGAAGCGGTAGGAGCGCAAGAGCGCCCCGAACGCCATGCGCGCCGCCGCTTCCGCGGGCGGAACCGCCGTATCCTTCGGCAGCTCCACCATCACTTCCGCTTCCGCCGCGCCCGCCGCGTTCAGATGCGGCACGATGCCGCCGCCGACGGCTTCCAGGCCGAGCAGACTCAACTTTTCCTTCGCCCCGATGCCCACCAGCAACAGATGCGTGGCCTTGGATGTGCCGGGCGCGGGCAGCAGCAGGCATTGGCCTTTTTTCCCCGCGAACCGCCCCGACGACGCCGCGCGTGCTACCAGGCCGGAAAACGATCGATCCAGCGATTGCAGTCTGTCGGTAAATTGCTTATCTTCCGCGATCAGGAAAACGGCGACCCCGGCGCTTAAGGCGGCGGAGGGTTCGGCAAACGATAGTTTCATGGTTTGACAAGGCTCTCTTTATTTAAAAACGGCAAGGCATTCGTGAATCAGGATAGGACACCGGCAGCAACCACGGCCACGCACGCCCCGCATGCGAAACTCCCGCCGCGCGAGCCGTTTTCCTTTCGCCGCTTCGGCCAAAGCTTTGCCGGGCGCAGCCATGCGTATATCGCGGCGCAGCTGGCGCGCGTCACCCTGCTGGTGCTGCTTAGCCTTACCAGCATCGTCTGGCTGACGCAAGCACTGCGGCTGCTCGACTTCATCGTCAACCAGGGCGTGTCGGTGAGCATGTTTTTGATGCTCACCCTGCTGCTCCTGCCGTCGCTGATCATGCTGGTCTTGCCCATCTCCATCCTGGTGGCGGTGATCTTTCTCTACCAGCGCCTGAAAGCCGACAGCGAGCTGATCGCGCTGATGGCCTCCGGCCAGGGCAAATGGCGGCTTTCCGCGCCGAGCCTTACCGTGGCTGCAATCGTGGCGGCGGCGGGCTATGCCATTTCGTTCTATGTGCTGCCCGTCAGCTACGCTAAATTCAAAAGCACCCAGAGCTATTTGCGCAACAACTATGTCTCGGTGTTGCTGCAGGAGGGCGTATTCTCCTCGCCCGTGGAAGGTTTGACGGTCTTTATCCGCGAACGTTCGGCGGATGGAAGCCTGAAGGGCGTATTAGTGCACGACCGCCGCCAGAAAGATGCATCCGTCACCATGATGGCCGAGGAAGCCAACTTGGCGGAGACGCCGCAAGGCCCCCGTTTTCTGCTCAAAAACGGCAACCGCCAGGAGCTGCGCGACGGTAAGCTTTCCTACCTCGATTTCGATGCCTACGCGCTCGACATCCGCCTCTATACGCAAGGCATGGACAACCGCAAGATCGACCCGCAGGAAATGAGCGTCTTCAAGCTCCTGGATTCGGAAGGCGCGACCGATGCGCGGCACGCGCAACGCCTGAAAGCGGAAGGCCACCAGCGCCTGATCTGGCCGATGTTCGCGCTTACGCTGACCCTGGTGGCGCTGTCGCTGATGCTCTCGGGCGAATTCAACCGCCGCATGCGCTGGCAGCGCGGCGCGCTGGCGGTGGCCGCGGCGACGATCATTCTTTTCCTGGCGGTGGGTTTGCGCAACCTGATGGCAGGCAACGCCACCTTCGTGCCGCTGGCCTATGCCAATCTGGTGCTGCCCGCTATCGCCGCCGTGTTGAGCTTGAACGATACGCCGGTGGTGCGGTGGAAAAAGCGGGCGTATAAGGGATGATTATGAGCCTGAATAACCTGAAATTGTATAGTATTATCCAAAAATCACTGGTGGAGCCGCATAAGA
>CAYMDD010000045.1:0-6052 GCA_964389045.1 uncultured Rickettsiales bacterium | reverse complement strand
CTTGTTATCGCCAAGGCGCGGCCACCTGATACCAGGATTTCAAGCCCGATGCCAAAAGCAGAGCGGGTACAAAATAAATTATAGCATAGTGCACATTGTGCCGCAACTGCGTTTATTAGCCTAAAAATGCTTTAATGCAAGCTCTTACTCCATCCATGTCTTCGTCCGAAAGGCGCTTGTCGTAATATTTGCGCTTGCCGTGAATCGTTTTATAAAATCGATCAAGCCGGGCAAAACCAAACGTGTAAAGCATGTCGCATTTTACCCACATCTCAAGCTCCGGCCAGTTAGGAGCGAGGGGTTCTTTTAGGGACAGGATATGATGCCAAGCGAGTATATTCCTAGGCGGAGTCGTGCTGATTGGCACTACGGTGCATAGGCCGGCGCCGTGCCTGGCACGAGGTGACACGATAATAACAGGCCGCGTCTTAACCATCTCAGGCTCTTTAAGCCCCGAAAAGTCGCATGACAATATCGTTCCGGTATGCGGGTGGAAATTAATCGGCATAGAGGTGCGCGGAGAGTTAAAGTTGACTGTGTAGGGTTGTCCATCAAATGGTTAATTATGGAGCCACAGGAGTTGAACCTGTAAAGCTTGGGCGGTCAAGCCCGCAAGACAAACCTGCGGGTCCCATATCTATACGGCAGGCCTTTGGCCTGCTGTCTATTCTTTTGCACGCTTCTGCATTAGCACGTATTCCTCGTCGGTTTAGATATCAAGGGAATTCTCTATGTACTGTAGAGTGATTCATGAATAGCCTGCAAGTGATCCTAAAGATAAGTGAGCTAACCGCAGGTGGCGCGCGTGATTGCAGGAACTAGCTGCTTGGGCTATGAAATTATTCCAATCTGCAATAGCCAGAATTATAGCCATGCGTCTCTCCCTCACTTTAAGCAAATACATCGCCCAGCAGTTTCTGCTTGCCACGCTCTTGACCCTGTTCAGCCTGGCGGGCGTCGGCCTGCTGATCGACGCGGTGGAGCTGATCCGCCGCGCTTCCGGGCGCGATGCGGTGGGGTTCATCACCATCGTGCAGATGGCGCTTCTCAAAACGCCCCAGCAAATGCAGAAATTCCTGCCCTTCGCCGCGCTCATCGGCAGCATGCTGGCGCTAATGAAGCTCACCCGCACGCATGAGCTGGTGGTGGCGCGCGCCGCGGGCGTTTCGGTATGGCAGTTTTTGCTTCCCGCCGCAGCCGTCGTCATGATGCTCGGCATCGGCATGGTGAGCATCTTCAACCCGCTCTCGGCGGTGATGCTGCTCAAATTCGAGCAGATGGAGGGGAAGTATTTAACCAACCAGCCGAGCATGCTGGCGGTGTCCTCCTCCGGCCTGTGGCTGCGGCAGATCGAAACCCAGAGCGACGACATCGGCGAGTACATCGTCTATTCCTTGCGCATGTCGCAGAAGGACATGGCGTTTTCCAACGTCATCATCTTTGTCTTCGACAAAAAAGGCAAATTCTTAAGCCGCATGGACGCGGAGCAGGCGTTCCTCGAGGAAGGCTCGCTGCGCCTGCAGAGCGTCACCCTTTCCGTTCCCGGACGCCCCGCCGAGCACGCCGACCGCTATTTCCTCCCCACCACGCTCGAACTCGGCCATATCCAGGACAGTTTCGCCAGCCCGGAAACCATGCCGTTCTGGAGCCTGCCGTCCTTTATCGACAATCTGGAGAACGCGGGATTCTCCGGCCTGCGCCACCGGCTCTACTGGCACAGCCTGCTGGCGACGCCTTTTCTCTTGACGGGTATGATGCTGGTGGCCGCCGTGTTCTCGCTGCGCCTGCCGCGAAGGGGCAGGATCGGCATGCTGGCGCTCTCTGGGATGGGCGTGGGCTTAGGCCTTTTCTTTTTCAACAATCTGGTGCAGACGCTGGGCGGCGCCGGCGAAATCCCCGTGACGCTCGCCGCCTGGTCTCCGGCCATCATCATGCTGGTGGCCGGCACGGCGACGCTTCTGCATCTGGAGGATGGATAGTGATGCGCAAAACCATAATCATTATAGCGGTTTTGGCGGGCACAGCGCTCGCAGCCGCACTCGCCGCGCCGTTTTTCATCCCCGCGGAAACTTACAAGCAGCTGGCCATCGCCAAGGTGAGGGAAGCCACCGGGCGGGAGCTGGAGGTAAAAAGCCTGTCCGCCCGCCTGCTGCCCAGCCCCGGCGTGACGCTGGAGGGGGTAAGCCTTTCCAACCCGGAAGGCTTTGCGGAAGCGCCGATGTTCACGGCGGAAAAAGCGGTGCTGGAATTGGGGCTGGATGCGCTCCTTCACCGCAAGCTCGACATTCGCACGTTGCATGTGACCAACCCGGTGCTGAACCTGGAAATCAACGGCAAGGGCGCTCCTAACTGGGCATTTGCCCCGGCGAAGGGAGCCTCCGCCCCCGGAGGGCAGCCGCGCGGCCAGGGCAAGCAGCCTCCGGCGCTGGCGGCAGCAGCGGTGAAAGTGGAAAACGGCCTGCTGCGCTTCGCCGATGCCAGAGGCAAAAAAGCCTACAAGGCAGAAAATATCGACATCGCCGCGCACGTGCAAGGCGCTGCGCTCGATGCGGACGCAAGCGCCGTCTGGAACGGGGAGAAAATTCGCCTGAAAGCGCGCATGGCGGATATAGGCAAATGGCAGAAAGGAGGCGCAACGGATGCCTTGGTTACTGTCGAATCCGCGCCGCTCAAGGCGCAGTTCACCGGCAAAGCCTCCGGCGGCGGGGCGACCGGCGACGTGGCGGTGGATATCCCGTCCCTGGATAAATTCGCCGCATGGCTGGGCGGCAAAGAAAACCGCGTAGCGGCGCACGCGCTTGCCGCCAAGGGAGCGCTGGAGGCAAGCGGTGGCACGCTTGCCTTGCGCAAAGCGACGATTAAGCTGGGGTCTGCCACGCTCACCGGCTACGTCAAGGCGGACATGCAGGGAAAAACGCCCGCTGTCGAGGCCGACCTCGCAGCCGATACGCTTGACCTGACGCCGTATTTTCCTCCTGAAGAACGCACCTCTTCGTTCTTTATCCGCTCCGCTCACGCGGAGGAGACCTGGAGCAGCGCGCCGATAGATCTATCAGCTTTGAAAGCGGTGGACGCCAATGTCGCCCTGACGGCGGCGGGCATCACGCTGCGCCGTTTCGCATTGGGCAAGACGCAGGCAAAAGCGCAGCTGCGCTCCGGCAATCTTCTGGTCAATGTCCCCGAAGCGGCGCTCTACGGCGGCAAGGGGAGCGCCCATATCGGGCTGGATGCGGAAGGCCTGCTTTCCGTCCAGGCGTCGGGCAGCGGCCTGCACGCCGAGCCGCTGCTGAAAAGCGTAAGCGGGGAGGAGCGCTTAAGCGGCACGCTCGATGCCTCCGCCCGGCTGACAGGCACGCTTACCAGCGTGCGCGGCTATATCGAATCCTTAAACGGCAATGGCAGCATCACATTTTCGGACGGGGCAATCAAGGGTTTCGACCTGGCCGCGATGGCGCGAAACCTCCAGGCCGCCTTCAAGGAAACCGGCACCGCCCGGCAGAAGACCGATTTCAGCGAGCTTTCCGGCACCTATACGATCTCCCAAGGCATTCTCACCAATGACGATCTGGCCATGAAATCCCCTTTCTTCCGGGTGAAAGGGGCGGGGAAAGTAAACCTGCCGCGCAAAACGCTCGACTACCTGCTCACCCCGACGCTGGTTTCCTCCATCCAAGGACAAGGGGGGAAGGAGCTGACAGGCATCGCCGTGCCGATCCGGGTGACGGGCACATGGGAGCGCCCCCGCTTCGCCCCCGACCTGGCTGCCGCCGCTAAGAACCCGGAAGCCTTAAAAAATACGGTCAAGTCTTTGAAAGAAGAGATCAAACAAAACAAAGACACCCTCAAAGACCCGGAGAAAATTAAGGATTTATTGCATGGCCTGCGCTAGCGGGAAGCAATTGTTAAATGTTTGTGACATGGCGGTTTTCAAGTGTTTTTGCCCCCTCCGGCCTGTATATTAAAAGTTAAGCGCAAACTGAAGGCATTTACATGACTGTTTCTCTCACCCCAGAGCAATACGCTGCCAAAATCAAGGAAAACGGCGTCGATTCCAACACGTCGCTCGGCATTCCACTGGCGCTGGCGCATGCCGCGAACGCATGGAACAAGCTTCCTAAAGATCAGCGTACCGCCGCCAATGCGGAGAAACTCGCTAAAGACGCGCCGATGCGCGAGGATAATGATTTCTTAAAATCCGCAGGCACCGGCGAAATCGTGCGGAATTACACGCAAGTGCTGATCGACCGCTCCAAGGAGCAGGATAAGCAGGAGAATAAAGCAGAGGGATCCAACCTCGTCGACTACATGAACAAGGCCGGAGCCGCCGTTCAGAGGCTTACCGGCAAGGAGCAGGCCACGCCGGAAGAAGTGGATGCTGCCATCAACAACGCCAAGATCGGCATGGTGCCGACCAGCACGCTCAACGATGTGAAAACGCGGCTTTCGGAAGCGGCGGATAAGCACCTTGGCATGAAGGGGAAGGATTTTCTTGATGATTTCAAGGAGGAAGTGACGAAAAACAAGGGCGATAATAAGGTAACGCAAAACGTCGCCCCGATCAGCCACAGCGAGGGGAGCGACAATCCGCTGGTGATGCTTCTGCTTTTGATTCTCTCGCTCTTGACCGGCAAGGACGTGCGCGTCAAAGGCATGAATGCGTTCGAAAACGCCATCAACGGCGACCCGAACAAGCCGCTGGAGCCGCCGGTGAAGAAGGAGGCCAAGGATGCGATCGAGGGCATGGTGGATGCCGCCAAGCGCCTGAACGCCGGTGATTTCTCCAAGCGCGACGAGGATGTGGAGACGCTCCGCCAGGGCGCGCTTAAGCTTGCCGGCAAGGAAGATGACGGCAAGGCCGCCAAGTTCAGCGACGAGCAGGCCAAAAAGCTGGCCGACCAGACGCTTAACGACATGACGCAGGTGCTCCAGCGCGCGAAAAAGCCCGAAGACATGGGCAAGGCGATGCTGAAATCCATCGACGATGCGAACGCGCCCGCAGCCGCCAGAGATGCGGCGCGGCATGCCACGCTCGGCCAGATCAAGCCCGAGGCGCTGGCTGCGGCGTACAATGCCGCGCGCGGCGCGGTGAAAATCGCTGCGCCGTTCGGCGGCGCGGCGGGGATGCTGGATAGATTCCTGCCCGACGGCGTCGTGCCGCCCGGCCCGCCTTCTGCGCCCCAGCGCCCGGCAACGACCGTTACGCAGCAGCCGAGCGCGGTGCGGTAATCCTTGCGCATTACCCTTGCCGCCATCGGCAAATGTCCCGGCCATAGCCCCGAAGGCATGCTGGTGGCCGAATACGCCAAGCGCCTGTCCTGGAAGCTCGACATCCGCGAATGCGAGGTGAAGAAAGAGCTGCCCGCGCCCAAGCGCAAAACCGAAGAAGCGAAGCTGCTGCTGGAAGCCGCGCGAGAAGCGGATCGCATCGTTGCGCTCGATGAGCGTGGGCAGCTGCTCTCCAGCCGGGAATTCGCGGGCAAGATCGGCGCATGGGCGCAAGAGGGGCTGTCCCACCTCGCTTTCATCGTCGGCGGCAGCGACGGGCTGGACGAAGCCGCGCTGCGCCAAAGCCATCTGACGCTTTCCTTCGGACGGATGTCTTTAAGCCATCTGCTCGCCCGCGCGGTGCTCACCGAGCAGATCTACCGCGCGCAGACGATCCTTTCCGGCCATCCCTACCACCGGGATTGATGTTTACGGCTTATACTCCCTCATGGTATAATGCTCTTTTCCCATAAGGATACGCAACCATGCAGCTCGGCAGCCATACGCTTAAATCCTACGATCTCCAGCTGGAAAAGCTGATGGACGCCGTGCAGGAAATGGGCATGGAGGTGCGGAGCCTGGTGCTGTTCGCCAAGGAATCGCTCCGCGACCCCAGCCCCGACCGCGCGCGAGACGCCAAGGCGCAGGACAAGCGCATCAATGCGCTCGACCACGCCATCGAGGCGGCGGCCACGCAAATCCTGGCGCTCCAGAACCCGATGGCGGTGGACTTACGCTTCGTGACCAGCGCGCTTAAAAGCTCCGGCGCGCTGGAGTGGGCGGGCGA